>CANJPX010000040.1 GCA_947476185.1 Bacteroidota bacterium | reverse complement strand
TTTTCCAATTATAGTAACTCCATTATCGGTTGTATAAACTTCTCCGTTTTTAGTTAATTCACAATTTCCGCCTGATGATGCAGCTAGATCTACAATTACTGACCCTGGCTTCATAACGGCTACATGCTCCGCTAAAATTAATTTAGGAGCAGGTCTGCCGGGAATTTGAGCAGTAGTAATAATAATATCTACTTCAGCAGCTTGTGCTTTAAACAAAGCCATTTCAGCTGCAATAAATGCCGGACTCATTTCTTTTGAGTAACCAGATGCCGTTGCGCCATCTTCCTCAATTTCTACAGTCAAAAACTCAGCACCCATAGATTGAATTTGTTCAGCTACTTCTTTACGTGTATCAAAAGCTCTAACAATTGCGCCTAATGAATTTGCTGCACCTAAAGCTGCCAATCCAGCAACACCGGCCCCAATTACTAATACTTTAGCAGGTTCTACTTTACCTGCAGCAGTAATTTGTCCGTTAAGAAATCTTCCGAAATGGTAAGAACCTTCTATTACCGCTCTATATCCTGCAATGTTTGCCATTGATGACAATACATCCATTTTTTGTGCTCTGGAAATGCGAGGAATTGCATCCATAGCAATTGCATTTACTTTTTTATCGGCTAATTTTTGAAGTAAGGGTTGATTTTGTGCCGGCCACAAATAGCTCAACATTACCAATCCTTCTTTCATCATGTCAACTTCTTCAACCGAAGGTTCTTTTACTTTTAATACAATATCTGATTTACCATATATATCAGCAGCTGTGGCAACTATTTTAGCCCCGGCTTCTTCAAAGTCTTTATCAGAAAAATTTGCTTTTATCCCTGCGTTATGCTGAATATAAACTTCAAATCCTTGCTTTTGCAATCGTTTGACTGTTTTCGGAGTTGCAGCGACTCTTAACTCATTTGGAAAAATTTCCGATGGAATGCCTACCTTCATAATTAAACTTTATTAAGATTATTTGTTTTTTGAGAACAAAATTTTGAGTCCCGAAAGTAACAAAATATTATTAACTAACAAAAAAAATAGCCATTACATATCGCTGTTTCCTTTATTGTGTCTTCATTCCTAGCGTTTAGGCTCATTCGAAAAATATGACTTATCTCAGTTTATTGGCAATGTTGGGGTAATCAGTAATAAATCCATCTGCGTCAATCATTAAAATTCGCTTCATTTCTTTTTCAGAATCCACTGTCCAGACGATCACTTTGCATCCCAAATTATGAGCTTGTATAATGGTGCTTTTTTTGCAAATTTTTAATGCAGGATTATAGGAATAAGGAGTGAAGCCTAATTTTTTAATATTAAAATTAACGGATCTGAAATTTGTTACCAGCAATCCTAATTTTAGTTTATTATTTAGCTGATGGATCGCTTTTAAACTTCTGACATCGAAACTTTGAATTAGAATTCGTTCGTTTATATCGTATTTTTTCAAAACATCATAAACCAATTCAGCTGTTATTTTCGGCTCAAAATGGTATTTCCAATCTCCAAGCGCATTGTTTTTTATTTCGATATTATAATGAATAGAAGGAAGATTGTTTTCTCTGCAAAATAATTCCATTGTCCCTATTACTTCACTCAATAAAGGTTTGTATTCAGCTATTTTAGCTTGTTGAGGAAATTTTTTATTACCTCTTTTTCCACAATCATAATTTCTTATTTCAGAATAATTGAGCCGGTGTAAATTACCTTGCTTTAACTTTTTAACAGTCTTTCCATTCGGATAACTGCAGGTAGTTGCGTTAAACCAGGGTTCATGAGAGACAACTACCTGAGAATCTTTCGAAATTATTACATCTAATTCTATATAATCAACACCTTCTTTAGCAGCTTCTTTGAATGCAGTTAATGTGTTTTCAGGGTATTTACCCCGGAAACCCCGATGACCGTGTATCTCAATTTTTTTCTGTTCCTGGGCCAGGCAGGAGAAATTGAAAATGATAAATAATATAATGAGTCTATTGAGCATTTAGGGAAACGAAAGTAATAAAATTCACAGGCTTTGTTTCATAAAATAGGTTTTCGACAAACGCTTTTTGTAATTTCGCAACAAATTGAAAATACGGATTGTAAAAATTAATTTCCATAAGCGTATTTTAAATGTTAAAATAAATGATCGATCTGAATAAACTTCCTTTGCTGGCAAAAGTTGCTGAAACTAATACTAGAAAATTGTTTGAGATATTAAAGCGCAAAAAACCGAATAATCTGGACGATGTTGTTCATGAATTTCACGAGGAAGCATTTGAGAAATATGATTGTATGAAATGCGCCAATTGTTGTAAAACAACAAGCCCTGTTTTTTATGACCGCGATATTGAGCGAATAGCAAAGCGTTTCAGGATAAAACCTTCTGATTTCATTTCAAAATATCTTCATAAAGATGAAGAAGGCGACTATGTTTTGAACGAAGCTCCTTGCGCCTTTTTAGATTCCGAAAATTATTGTCTGATCTATGAGGATCGTCCAACAGCCTGCCGTGAATATCCTCACACAAATAGAAAACGTTTTTATCAGATCCTCGATCTGACTATAAAGAATACTTATGTTTGTCCTGCTGCATTCGAAATTGTGGAGCAGATGAAAAAGAAATTCTGATTTCTTTGTGTTTTCTGAAAAACGATTTTATGTTAAGATTTGTGAAAGTATGTTAATAGCCTGCATTGACTTGTTTAAGGGATTATTCCACTGCTTACCTTTGAGGTATAATTTAAACCTTTTATAAAAAAAATCATGAAAAAAATCTCTTTATTTTTAGTTGCATCAGTTTTCGCTGTTGCAGTTAATGCACAAGATGGTGCTAAAACAACAAAATCTAAACCAGCTCCTGCAGCTACTACTTCAACATCTGCAAAAGATGAAAAAGCAAAACCTGTAAAAGAAGGAAAAGCGAAGCCTGCTAGAAAAACAAAAACGACTAAAAAAGCGTAAGTTTAAAAATAGTTATTGTTTGTTAGTTAATTTACCCATTACACTTTGTGTAATGGGTTTTTTGTTTTATTTTAAACTTGAATTATATGGCGAGATAAGTTTTAAAATTGCTATATTTGAATATCATAATAAAAAACTACAATCTCAAATGAAATCAAAATTTACTTTATTGTCTGCAATAGCATTATCTATTTCCGCTGTTGCATATATTGCTTCTAATGGTGGAATAAAAAATAAGAATTCTGCGAAGGGGATTGATGCTTCTCACGAAGGAATGGAAGATGATGCACAGGAACGCATGCGTTGGGAGGTTTCAAGATTAGCAGATCCTGCTACAGGTAAGATCCCAGATAACATCCGTCAATTAGAATTAGCTTTTGCTGCCACTTTACCAAATGATCTCCAAATAGATAAGAGTATGACAAGTCTGTCGATGGTTAATCGCGGACCATGGAATGTAGGTGGAAGAACACGCGCATTTGGAATAGATGTTTCTAATGAAAATAGATTGTTAGCAGGTTCCTGTTCCGGTGGTATGTGGCTTTCAATTAATGCTGGGGCTTCATGGTCTCAAACAAATACTCTGTCACAATTAAAAAATGCAACTTGCTTGATGCAGGACAAACGCGCAAGCCACACCAATACATGGTATTATGGTAGCGGTGAAGCATATGGGGCTTCTGCAAGCGGTGGTAGTGGGGCATATTATTTAGGAGATGGAATGTTTAAATCTACAGATGGTGGTTCAACGTGGCAAGCGATAGCTTCAACATCAGGGGGAAATCCGAATGGTTTTACAACAGGATGGCAATTAGTTTGGAATGTAGCAAATGATATTTCTGCCAACGATACTTTAGAGGAAATTTATGCCGCCACTTATGGAGGAATATCTAAAAGTCTTAATGGAGGAGCATCCTGGACAACTGTTTTAGGGGGATCTCCTTCTGCTTATTTTGCTGATGTTCAAGTTACAACAACTGGTGTTGTTTATGCAACATTGAGTGACGATGGTTTGAAAAAAGGAATTTGGCGTTCAGATACCGGGACGATATATACAAATATTTTACCTGTTGGATTTCCAACCGCCTACAATAGAATAGTTATTGGAATAAATCCAAACAATGAAAACGAAATATATTTTTTAGCGAACACTCCTGGATTTGGAAAAGAAACATTTAATTATTTAGGAACACCCGAATGGAATAGTCTTTGGAAGTATACGTATGTTTCGGGTACAGGTGCTGGTGTCGGTGGAACATGGCAGGATCTTTCACTTAACTTACCAAATACTGGCGGACAATTTGATCGTTGGCAGGTACAAGGTTCATATGATATGGTGGTTAAAGTGAAGCCGGGAAGTTCTAATGATGTTTTTATTGGAGGAACAAATTTATATCGTTCAACATCCGGTTTTCAAGATTCAACTAGTACAACATTTATCGGTGGGTATGAACAATTTTCTGCCTTGCCTGTAATCAATTCCTATCCGAATCATCATCCTGACCAGCATTGTTTAGAGTTTCTGCCTTCCAATCCTGATGTGATGTTTAGTACGAACGATGGCGGTATTTTTAAAACAAATGATAATACCGCGGGTGCTGTTGTTTGGCAATCCCAAAACAATGGATATTTATCAACCATGTTTTATACAGTGGCAATTGATCATGCTACGCCAGGTAATAATGAAATAATAGCGGGAGCTCAGGACAATGGAAGTTGGTTTACGAATAGTGCCGTTCCTACTTCACCATGGGTTCAGCCGCGCGGTGGGGATGGTTCGTATTGTGCAATCGCTGATGGAAGAACAAATTATTATTTCTCCATTCAGAATGGGAAAATGATGAAATCGACATTAAACGCAGCTGGAGCTATGACAGGCTTTGCACGTATCGATCCAATCGGATTAAAAAATCCAGAGTTCATCAATCCATACACACTTGATCCGAACAATAACAATTATATGTATCTGGCTGGTGGAAAGTATTTATGGCGTAATAATGATCTTTCAGGAATTCCCCTTGCAGGGAATTGGGATTCTATTGCAACAAATTGGGTTCAGTTTGTAGATTCTGTTCCAACAGTAAATTCTATAATTACAGCTGTAACTGCTTGTAAGACGCCATTAAATAGAGTGTATTATGGAACAGACAAACAAAAAGTATATCGCGTGGATAATGCAAATGTCGGAACACCAACTCCGGTAAATATCACTTCAACCACGCCTGGAGTTGTATTTCCTAGTGGTTATGTAAGTTGCATTGCAGCAGATCCGTTGGATGGAAATAAGGCAATTGTGACCTTTTCAAATTATGGATCCTATAGTGTTTTTTATACGCAGGATGGAGGAACATCATGGGCAAAGGCAGGTGGGAATTTAGAAGCATCAGTTACCTCAAGCCCTTCGGTGCGTTGGGCAAGTATCCTCCACGTAGCGGATGGAACTGTTTACTTGTTGGCCACAAGTACTGGGTTATATGCTACGGATACTTTAATGGGAACAGCAACTGTTTGGGTGCAACAAGGAACAAGTACGATTGGAAATTCGGTTTGTGATATGATCGAAACACGGACTTCTGATGGGTTAGTTGTTATAGCAACACATGCCAGCGGAATTTATTCAACCAATATTACGAGTGTGAATGATATCGTTACTGTTAAAGACATTGCAGCATCTAAATCCGATCTTCAATTAAGGAATTATCCAAACCCTTTGAGTGGTAATACTACGATCGAGTTTAAGCTGAATAACAAAGCTGATGTTAATTTGCAGATCTGGGATGCTTATGGAAGATTGTTGGAAACGCTTGTAAATGAAGTAATGCAAGAAGGTGAACATTCCTTGGTTTTCAATAAGAAAAACCTGAAGCCCGGGATTTATTATTACAGCTTAACTGCAGATAAAAGAAGAAAAACAAATAAAATGATCGTTGTTGAATAAACAATTCATTGTTAGTTAAAAAATCCTCTGCATCAGCGGAGGATTTTTTTTGAGCCTATTTTTACAAAAAAATAATTTTAAAAAAATGCTTCAAAGTATATTTGGAAATAGTTTTGATTACCATGCTTGGGTTGTTCTTCCTTTGATCATTTTCTTTTCGCGCATTTGCGATGTAAGTCTTGGTACGATCCGTCATGTGTTTATTTCAAAAGGATTCCGGAAAATAGTTCCGCTATTAGGTTTTTTTGAAGTGTTGATCTGGATAATTGTGGTGGCCCAAGTGATGAAGAATTTAAATAACTGGGCATGCTATTTGGCCTGGGCAGGAGGATTTGCAACAGGTACATTTGTTGGGTTATGGATAGAAGAAAGATTAGCTTTGGGTTTACAGGTTATCCGTATAATCACTAATCAGGATTGTGAAGAATTACTGCTGGCGTTAAAAAGAGGGAATCATGGAATGACAGTGGTGGATGCGCAAGGCGCTGTAGGACCTGTAAAAATGATATTTACGATCATTCAGCGAAAAAATGTTAAAGAAGTTGCGATGTTGATCCGGAAATATAATCCAACAGCTTTCTATTCAATTGAAGAAATAAAAAATACGAGTCAGGGAGTGTTTACGGAAAATTCAAAAAGCGGATTGTCGTCCATTCGTAAAATGTTTCGTGCGAGTAAAGGAAAATGATCAATTCGTTTTTTTTACTCTCAAAACATTTATCAGCGCCATTATAGATACAATTGTCCAGCAGCCTTCTAAAACTATAAAGGGTATGTAATTGATAAGGACAGATGCCAGGCAGGCTATTCCAGCTCCGATAATATTCATTAAAATATAGGAAACAGAATCCTTGTGGATCTTGTTTGATAGATTCAAAAAAAAAGCTACAAGTAAAATACTTACTCCAATAAATCCAATCCAGTCAGCAGGCTTCATGTTTATTTGGTTTATCAATATTATAGGTTGATATAGTTTTCTAAAATTAGATAGAACTAAAAAAATAAATCCCTATCCGTTTGAAAACAGAATAGGGATCTTTTGGAAAAAAATAATATTATTTATCCAGATCTTCGAAACTAACATCCGAAAAATTATTGTCTGCTTTCGGAGTATTATTAGGAACATAGGTAGATTCAGGACGAGGTTCAATTTCAGGAGATATAGATTTGATGTGGTCTACAGCCTCATTCAATCCTTCAGAAAATTTTTCAAAATCTTCTTTATACAAAAACAATTTGTGTTTTTCGTAAAAGAATTTACCATCATCCCCAAAGCGTTTTTTGCTTTCTGTAATAGTTAAATAATAGTCATTTCCTTTGGTGCTTTTTACATCAAAAAAATATGTTCTTTTACCTGCTCTAACAGATTTCGAGAAAATTTCTTCTCTGTCCATTCCGTTTTTTTCAAATCCTTCTTCCATTGTTGAAAATGTGTTGTTTAACGTTTTTAGAAATTACCTTCAGGCAAATATTTATAAAAAAAATTGCTAAAACAAGGCTTGTTAATAACTTTTGATAGCTTGTTAATTGCTATGAATCGGTAGATTCAGAGATTTGTGCGGTTGAGTTATGCGCTTTTTTCTTCTTCCAATAATTGCATCTTGTACAATTCGAAGTAAGTGCCCTGTTTTTCAAGGAGTTGTTGGTGGTTTCCGTATTCAACGATTTCCCCTTTTTCCAGTACTATAATATTGCCTGCATTTTTAACAGTTGAAATACGATGGCTGATGATAAGGCTGGTTTTACTGATCATTATCTTTTTTAAATTGCCAAGGATCATCTCCTCTGTTTGGGTATCGACGGCCGAGAGGCAATCATCAAAGATCATTATTTGAGGTTTTTTTATGATGGCTCTGGCAATAGCAATACGCTGTTTTTGTCCACCCGACAAAGTAATTCCTCTTTCTCCGACAATTGTCTCAAATTGATTTTTAAATTCAATGATATTTGAATAAATGTCGGCATCTTGTGCAGCCTGAATAATAGCTTCTTTGCTTTGCTGGTCTTCATCAATACTAAAGGCAATATTATTTGTAATAGTATCTGAAAATAGAATTACATCTTGTGGAGCATAGCCGATTTGGCTTCTTAAAGACGATAGAGGAATTTCATTAATATTTTCCCCATCAATTAAAATTTCACCTGAATCCGGTTCATATAGCCTGCAAATAAGATTTGCAATGGTAGATTTCCCTGATCCCGTTCTTCCGATTATTGCCAATGAATGACCTTTTTGTATCACAAAAGATACATTTTTTAATGCTTTTATTCCCGTATCAGGATATGTAAAGGATACATTTTTAAAAATAATTTCTCCCTCAATTATTTTTATGGAGGAAGTGGTGCTTTTTATTTCCGGTTCGGTATGCAAAAATTCATTGATGCGTGTTTGAGATGCTGCAGCCCGCTGTATCAAAGAGGTTACCCATCCTAAAGATGCGATTGGCCAGGTTAATTTATTTACATACACCATAAATTCTGCAATATTTCCATAGGTGATCTGATGCTTGATAGCTAGTGTTCCTCCTATATAAAGCGTGAATAGTGTACTAAATCCTATCAACAAAACAATGAAAGGTTGAAAAAGTGATTCTATTTTTACCAAGCCCATGGTAATATTCTTATAATTATTGCTCAGTCCCTCGAATTCTTTAATGAAATGTTTCTCCCTTCCATAAGCCTTCAGTACGCGTATTCCTGAAAAGGATTCTTGAGAAAGTGTCGTGATCTCTGATAGTTTTTCCTGAACCTTAGTGCTTTTTTTGTTGATCATATCACTTACGAAATATATTGAAATCGCAAGCAATGGAAGAGGTGCCAGAACAAAAAGGGTAAGTTTGATATCGACAGTCACCATTTTTGTGATCGTGAAGTAAAATAGAAAAGATGTATTAAGAATATACATGATGGCGGGTCCAAGATACATTCTTACTTTGCTCACATCCTCACTGATGCGATTCATCAGATCTCCTGTATTATTGCGCTTATAAAAGGAAATATCCAGTTTTTGGTAATGATCATAGATCTCATTTTTTAGATCATATTCTATCATTCGCGACATCACGATGATGGTTTGTCGGGTCATGAAAAGAAAAAATCCGCTCAAAGCAGCATATCCAAGCATGTAAATTCCATAAATGAATAACTGGTGATAACTATCTGACGTAGGGTGATTTTGAGTGGACGCTGTTTTAATATAATCAATGGTTAGCCGGATATATGGCACTGCGTTTACCCCGAAGTAGTTGGAGATGCCTACAAATAATACACCTAAGAGCAAACGGAACCTGTATTTATACAGATATTTATTGATATGTTTTAATGATCCCAAATTGCAGATAAAAAGCTTTATAATGAGTTTTAACAGTTAAAAATACGCTTCTGTCTGTTTATTTTTGTCCACTCGGAAAATAAATATAATTTTGCGTTCAAATAAAATGAAGACGGTATTTTTAGCGATTCAAAAGTACTCAAAAAAATAACGATAATTTCGACAAAATTCATAAACAAGAAAAGTATGATAGAAGTTCAAGATATCAAAAAATCGCCCTTGGCAGAAAATCCGGTAATTGCCCAAATGGTTTTAAATAATCATGAGCAAGTTGTGTTTTGTAATGATAACGAAACAGGCTTAAAGGCAATAATTGCAATTCATAATACTATTCTGGGTCCTAGTTTAGGAGGTACTCGTATGTGGCCATACAATAATGAAATGGAGGCATTGACGGATGTGTTGCGTCTTTCCCGTGGTATGACCTATAAGTCATCTGTTGCCGGATTAAATTTGGGTGGAGGGAAAGCTGTGATAATAGGGGATTCTAAAACTCAAAAGAATGAAGCCTATATGAGAAGATTCGGAAAATTTATTAATAGCTTATCCGGAAAATATATTACTGCCGAGGATGTTGGAGTAGGAACAAGAGATATGGAATATATTAAAATGGAAACTGATTTCGTGAGTGGATTGCCAATAAATATGGGTGGAAGCGGAGATCCTTCACCGGTTACTGCATATGGTGTTTACCTTTCTATGAAAGCATCTGCAAAAGAAAAATGGGGAAATGACAGCCTTTCAGGAAAAAAGGTGGTAGTACAGGGAATTGGAAATGTTGGCGAAAATCTTGTGAAGTATCTTGTAAAAGAAAATGCCAAGGTTTCTATATTTGATATCAATGCAGAACGTTTGAAAGCTGTTTCGAAAGAAACAGGTGCCGAGATAATCACGGATGCTGATAAGATCTATGATCTTGAAATGGATATATACGCACCTTGTGCGTTGGGAGCCACTGTAAATACTGATACATTAAATCGTTTAAAATGTGCCATTATTTGTGGCGCGGCAAATAATCAATTGGCTGATGAAAATGTCCACGGTAAAATGGTGATAGAAAAGAATATTTTATATGCTCCTGATTTTGTTGTGAATGCCGGGGGGATTATAAATGTATATTACGAATTAGAAGGATATAATCGTGAACGTGCAATGGCACATGCTGAGAAAATTTATGATACAACCTTGAATATTTTTAAAATTTCAAAAGAACAGAATATCCCGACATATATGGCTGCAAACCGTATGGCAGAAAAAAGAATAGCAGATATAGGAAAAGTCAAGGTTAGTTTTTAAGCTCAAAAAATGTCAGTCTAAACGAATAGAAAGTTTATATTGATTTAAAGTTTGTTGAAATTCATAGTTTATTGTTACCCTGAGCGAAGTCAAAGGGCGTTATTCATAGAAAGTTATTTGATATGTTAAACAGAAGGTATTTAAGAATTAAGGTGATGCAGGCTTTGTATGGGTTTTTACAATCAGATACCAAAGACCTTGCAAAGAGCGAGCGTGAGCTGTTTATAGGGATAGAAAAGATTTATGATCTGTTTATTTATCAATTGGCTTTTTTGATCGAATTGAAACATGTAGCCTCCGTTTTAATGGAAGAGGCTAAAACAAAACGTCTTCCTACTCAGGATGACCTGAAACCGAATCTTAAGTTCATTGAAAATAAATTTCTCGCTCAACTTGAAGAAAATATCCATGTGAAACGCGAAATAAATAATCGGAAGATAAGCTGGAACAATGAGTTTGAATTGGTAAAAAAGGTTTTCAATACGATCAAGGTTTCTCCGGATTATGAAAAATATCTAAATGTTTCAGATGATTCATATTCTTCCCACCGTGATTTTATTTTAGAAGTTTTCAGGGAATTTATTGCTGATTTTGAATTGGTGAATCATTTGTACGAAGAGAAAAATTTACATTGGGGGGATGATATCTATATTGTGAATCCCATGATCGTGAAGCTGATCGAATCATTTAAAGAAAATTCGAATCCTGATTTTTCATTAATGTCGTTATACAAGGACAAGGAGGAAGATGGACAATTTGTAAAGGATCTGTTTCGTGAAACGGCTATGCGTAATGAAGAGATCGAGAAATTGATCGGTGATAAAACAAAGAACTGGGAAGTGGAAAGGATCGCATTAATGGATGTATTGCTTATGAAAATGGCTATTACAGAAATATTGCATTTTTCGAGCATTCCTGTGAAAGTAACATTAAATGAATTTATTGAAATTTCTAAAATTTATAGTACTCCAAAAAGTAAAATTTTTATAAATGGGATCTTAGATAAAATTGTTGCTGACCTTAAGGCAGAGAACAAACTGAATAAGATGGGGCGGGGTTTGATGGAGTAATATCAGTTTGTCTAAAACATAATTAAACGAATATTTTTGTTGAGATTAAATAATTATTGAAAGAATAGATCTGTCATGAAAATAAAATTTATTTTAGCATTTGCAGTTTCTTTGTTTCTTGTTTCCTGTAAACAGGAACCCAAAACAGGTGAACCGACAATTTCCCCTACAGTAATTAATATACCGGCTACAGCCTCAGGAAAACCTGCTGTTGCAGGTTCTGCTCCAATAATGACCTTTGCTGAAGAAAAACATGATTTCGGCAAGATCACTCAAGGAGAAGTAGTTACTTATGCGTTCTCTTTTAGAAATGATGGTGGTTCAGATCTTGTTATTTCTTCTGCTCAAGGAAGTTGTGGTTGTACGATACCTTCTTATCCGAAAGTTGCTATAAAGCCGGGACAAGTTGAAAAAATCGATATAAAATTCGACAGTGCAAGTAAATCCGGATTAGTACAAAAAACAGTTACGCTGGTTACCAATTGTACTCCAAGTACAAAGGTGTTAACGATAAGTGCAACGATCAATGTTCCGGAGGAAGAATAGATAATTGAAAATTTTTCAGTATGGAAATTCAAGACTTTTAATATGGTAAAAGGATATCAAATACTTGTTGGTTAGGGTGGGAGGCAGAACAAAGGAGTTAGAATAAAATAAAAAATAATAAAATAATTAAATTAAATCAAACAATTAAAAACAAATAATCATGCAACAATTAGGTCAATTTATTCCATTAATTTTAATCATCGTAGTATTTTATTTTTTCATGATCCGTCCTCAATTGAAAAAAACAAAAGAGCAAAAGAAGTTTCGTGAGAACATCAAAATTGGCGATAAGATAGTTACAATTGGTGGTATTCATGGGAAAATCTCTGATGTTCAAGAAACAACATTTATTATAACTGTTGAAGGTGGAGTGAAATTGAAAATTGAAAAAAGTGCAATTTCAATGGATTCTTCAACATTGATTGGAGCAGAACAAAAATAATTACGTATTCATTATAAAATAACGTTGAGTATGAAAATTATTCAACGTTTTTTTATTTTATACGCTATGTTATCTCTAAAGGAATGATAGACATTTGTGCAGAACGATCTTTCTGCATTGCTAACGTTACATTTCAGTTTAAATTTGGATGACCAATATCTGAAAGAACATAAATGGTAATTCATCCAGTTAATACAATGATTTTTGTAAATTTGTAGACCGACATCAAAAATCTTACAAGCAATTTGAAATCACTTTTTTTTAAAGCTAATAAATCAAATCAAAAAGGCAGCGCCCATTTAAACAGACGGGTGATCACGTTTTTGTTTTGTTTGTTGATATCAATTTTTATTTGGTTACTAATGTCCCTTTCCAAGGAATATTCGATAACGGTAAACTTTCCGGTAAAATACATAAATCTTCCAAGCGACAAACTTGTCGCTAATCATCTTCCTGAAAATGTTGCTGTGGAAATTAAAGCAACTGGCTTTAATTTGCTGGAATATAAATTGAAACAAAACCGTAATACTTTATTGATTGATATTAAAAATGCAAGTTCTACCTCAGTGCGGAATAATTATTATATTGATTGTAATGATCAATTGGATGTTATTACGGGCCAGCTTGCGAGTGCAATAAAAGTAATAAGTGTCAATCCGGATACTGTTTTTATTAATTACAATAAAAAGATATCTAAGTTGGTTCCTGTAAAGGCGAATATTTCGATAGATTTTGTGGAACAATATCAGATGACCGATAGTATAATGTTAGCGCCTAAATTTATAAATGTGTTTGGAACAGCGGAGTCTTTGGAGAAAATTTCATTTGTTGAAACGGCTCCAATAAAACTTAAAAAAATAACAGGTACAGTTGATCTGAAATTAGAATTAAGTAAACCTATTGGCAATAAACAAATTGAATATTCACAGAACACGATCCTGGCAAGAATTAATGTTACTAAGTTCACTGAGGCAATAATGGAATTGCCGGTCGAAGTTGAAAATTTACCTCCGGCATTAAATTTAAAGACCTTTCCGGACAAGATTACTGTCAAATACCTGGTTGCTTTCGATGATTATGGAAAAATCAGTGCATCCGATTTTAAAGTGGCTGTAGATTATTCAAAAATTGATCAGGCAAGTAATAAATTAAAGGTGCAATTACTGAAATCACCGCCAAAAGTCCGTGTTGTTAAATTGAGTAATGAAAAAGTTGAATTTATTATTCGTAAATGATATGTTAAAAATCGGTATCACTGGAGGAATCGGAAGCGGTAAATCGACTGTTTGCAAAATGTTTGAAATTATTGGTATTCCTGTTTTTTATGCAGACACTGAATCAAAAAAAATCCTCTATGGTGATGAAAATATTAAGCAAAAAATTTTAACTGCATTTGGAAATTCTATTTTGGATGATGCGGGTTTGATAGATCGGAAAAAATTGGCCACCATCGTTTTTAATAATAAAGCGGAACTGGAGAATTTAAATAATATTCTGCATCCTGCTGTTGCCCTTCATTTCGAAAATTGGGTAAAACAACAGAATTCTGCTTATGTACTAAAAGAGGCTGCAATATTGTTTGAAAGCGGCGCATACAAACAGGTTGATAATGTAATTGCTATTGTAGCCCCTTTGGAATTGAAAATAAAACGAACCATTGGTCGCGATGCCATTACTGTTGAGGAAGTTCTTGCGCGAATGAAAAATCAGTTAACTGATGAAGAAAAAATAAAACGTTCCGATTTTGTGATCTATAATGATGAGCAACAGCTTTTGATACCTCAGGTTTTGAAAGTTCATTCTTTGTTGATCGCAGGATAATTATTTTGCTTCAAGCTAATTTATTGCTATTTTCGGTATATAATTAATAAAATCATTTATGGAAAATCAAGAAACTCCGAATCAGGAAAAAGTAAATCAACAGTTCAATCAACAATTCGGACAGCAATTAGGACAAAAACAGTTGCCAAATGCCACTGCGGTGCTAGTACTTGGAATAATTTCTATAGTAGGATGTTTCTGTTACGGAATAATTGGATTAATTCTTGGCATAATAGCAGTAATATTGGCTGTAAAAGACAATAATTTATACAATTTGAATCCATCCTTATATTCAGTGGCTTCCTATAAAAATTTGAAGGCTGGCCGGGTTTGTGCGATCATTGGCTTATCCCTTTCTGCCTTGTATCTTATATTCTGGATTGTGTTCTTTGTGATTGTTGGTACTACAGCCTTTGGGTCCAATCCATTTAACATGATGAGATAGTCAGTTTCATGAAACTTTTAAAAGGGATGCTTGCATCCTTTTTTTATTTTATTTCGAATGCATTCAATTATTCACTGGCTCGAAGATCATTTAATGACTTGTCCGTATAGGGCATTATCCGGTTTTGATTGTCCGGGTTGTGGTATGCAGCGTTCATTCATTGAATTATTGAAAGGGAATCTATATGTCAGCTGGTGTTTATATCCTGCCCTTTTACCAACTATATTTACACTGTTATTTACAGGACTTCATTTGTATTTTAATTTTAAAAATGGTGCAGCTGTGATCAAATTTTCCTTTATTGTTACAGTCGCGATAGTGGTCATTAGTTATTTTATTAAAATATTTTCATGAAAAAATTTATAAAAATCCTCTTCTTTTTTTTAAGTTTTTCTTCAATAGCTCAAGAGAGAATTCCTTATTCAGTTTACCTGGTTGGTGATGCAGGAGAGGATACAATACCCGGAGGAGCCTTATTATTGTTGAAGCAAGAACTACTTGCGAAGCCAAATAGCACTGTCGTTTTTTTAGGTGATAATGTTTATCCGAGTGGACTGTATAAAAATAATAGAGTTTCTACATTGCACCTTGAATCACAACTGCAGATCCTGAAAGAATATAAAGGACAGGTTTACTTTATTCCCGGTAATCATGATTGGAATGCGCAAGGAAGAAAAGGACTAGGTATGCTTAAAGATCAGGAATTATATGTGAAGGATTATTTGAGAACAAATTCTGTTGTTTCAAATAAGGATAAGGATACCTTTCTTCCGATTGATGGTTTGCCAGGCCCCGAAACGTTGATGTTGAATGATAATATTCGAATAGTGATCATTGATACACAATGGTTTTTGCATTTGTATAAAAAAAATTATATAGGTTCTAAAAAACAAACAAAGGAAGTCTTTTATAAACGCTTAGATAGTATATTGACTTATGCAAAAGTGAATAAGGAGCAGGTGTTAATTACAGCTCATCATCCTATGTTTTCAAATGGTCAACATTCCAGATCAAAACAACCTTTTCGTTTTTTATTGAATTATACACCTTTTCAATTATTCGGATTGTTAGGCGCTAATCGTTTGTATTCTGAGGATATGCAACAACCTACGTATAAGAAGATGCGAAAGAAAATGCTAACTATTTTTAATAAGTACGATAATATTACATATGTATCCGGGCACGATCATAATTTGCAATGCTTTAAGGAAAGCGGAAAAAGATATATAGTAAGTGGTTCAGGAAGTAAACGTTCCAAATTATTAAAAAAGAAGAAATTCGATTCCATTTTTCAGGATGATTCAAAAATAGGATTTATCAAATTGGAATACTCCGGAAATTCTACAATCTCTACAACAGTTTATAGGGTAGGGGAACAGCCAAAAATATTAGAAGGATACTAAAGCTGAATTTATTTCTGTCCATCATTACAATATTGAAGCAAAAGATCTGCTGCCTTTTCATTATTTAGTGAGTCTGCTTTTTCCAGATCTTTACATGCTCCTTTTTTGTCGTGATTAGCATATTTTACTAATGCTCTGTTAACATATGCAGTAGAGTAGTCAAATTTTAATTTAATGGCCATATCCAGGTCTTCCAGGGCACCGGTATAATTTTTCATTGCACCTTTTGCAGTTCCTCTATTCATCAAGGCTATTACATTTTTAGGATCGATCTTTAAGGCATCGTCAAAATCTCTCACAGCACCAGAGTAATTGACAATATTGATTCGGCTGGCACCTCTGGTGATCAAGGCGTCAACATTATTTGGTTCCATATCAATAAACCGGCTAAGATCTTTTTCAGCATTTTTAAAGGATCTGCCATTAAAATTTGTTTTTCCCCTCAGATAATACACTTCCGTATTGTCGGGATTCAATTCAAGTAATTTATTGAAATCATTTAAGGCCAGTACATAGTCCTTAACGTTGTATAAATAAATTTGTCCTCTTTTTAAATATGCTTCCTGGTAATCATTCTTTGACTCAATAGCATGGGTAAAATCTTCAACAGCAGCTTGATTTTTTTTATTCACAAGTGAAAGCATTGCTCTCAGGTAGTAGGATTCATAATCGTCATAGTTTTTATCAATCGCTCTGTTATAATCCTTTAATGCCAAAGAGTCTTTTCCTAATCCTGCTTGAGCTTTACCTCTTTCTCTGAATGCGTCTCCTTTTTCTGGGTCAATAAGTAAGGCTTTATCAAAAGATAAGAGTGCTTTTCCATAATCTTTTGTTTTTGTTGCAGCAATTCCATAATAATAATAGGCAGGATAGGACGAAGGATTTAATTTCATTGCCTTCGCATAATCTTTGATCGCATCAGCATAAAACCTTTTTGAAATTTTGTGTTCATTTTTCTTTAGATATACTTCTGCAGAATCACACTTATGATTACCGGATTGAACAAGTTTTGCACTTACATCTGAGGTGTCAATGGCAGGTGCAGCATCCTGTGCGAAGGAAAAGGAGGAGTAGAATAAAGTGATCAATAACAGGTAATATAATTTCGGCATGAGGCGATGAATTAGGACATAAATTTACTGTTTATTTTTTAGAATTCAGATCGTAGGCCATTGCAAAACGGATCTCCGAATAAGTGTAATCGTCACCCAGAGATTGTTTGATCGCCCCGAATAAAGTAGTGTCGAGTTTTTTTGCAACGGTAATGATATTTTTCATCTTTTCTTCATTGACAAATAGTTTAACATCAATCATGCCTAAACTGGCATAATGAGCTAAATGTCCTTCAATTGTAATGGCTACCATTTTTCTCTCTGAAGCGATCTCCTCGATTGATTTCCCTTGTTTATACAAGTTAAAGGTAACTTCTTTGGTATTTATTTTTTCTGATTTTTCTTTCTCTGTTTTGCGTTCTCTTTTTTTTTCTTTTGCCGGTTTTATAGTGCTTAATTCTTTTATACGTTCCTTATTTTCTTCAAAAGTATTGATCTTTTCTTTTGAAAACTCGGAGTTTTCGGTTGCTGTTTTTACCATTGCTTCTGCTTTATTGATCAACTGAAGCTGTTTAAAGAGCAGTGCATCCAATTCAGATAATTCTATCAGGTAAGCCTTTACTTTTTTTTCTGATTGGAGATTTTCGATCTTTTTTATGATTGTTTTTGAAAGCTGTTTTAGAATAGGAGTAAAATGGTTTTTCGCTGCTTCAATACGAATCTTTAGCTGTTCTTTATAATCATCCTGTTTGGAATTAAATATCTGTTGGAGTTGATTTAAAAATTTATCGGCTACAAGTTTTGTAGCATCTACTTCTTTTTTTATTTCAAATGCCCATTCGAAATGCTTCTGCTTAGCTGATTTTTGCTCATCTTTTTGATAACTCTCGATATGTGCAGTGATTACATGACTCAAAGTGGCCATATTAAAACACTGTACAACATAATTCTGAAAAAATAGTAGTGATTCGGATTCAAAAAGCTCGGATAGTTCCTCATTGCTTTCTTTTGTTTTCGAATATTCAGTGATTCCATTATCTACATTCAAACTGTTTGTATTGATCGGAGATGATAGAATTAATCCATCTAAGCTGGTTAATCTTGAGAGTGCAACATAAACCTGGCCGGGTGCAAACGCCTGTCCGATGTCAATAATTGCTTTTGTAAAAGTAAGTCCCTGGCTTTTATGAACGGTTATTGCCCATGCTAATTTAATTGGGTATTGGGTAAATGTTCCGTTTATTTTTTCTTCAATTTCGTTGGTCGCTTCGTTGATGGCATATTTAATATTTTGCCATTCGTATTTTTCAATGCTTACCGGATTGCTATCATCAGCAAAACTTACCTCAATTAAATTGTCGTTGATATTTGAAATGATGCCTATTTTACCGTTAAAAAATCGTTGAGCACCTGTAGGATCATTTTTAATGAACATGATCTGAGCACCTTTTTTTAATTCAAGGTTATGTTCAACCGGATAAGAGTATTCATTGAAATCGCCTGTTGTCTCGGCCTTATAAAAATAGGATCTTCCGGATATGCTAAGCAGCGATTCTCGATTTAAGCTATCTGCCTTGTTATTGTGTGTTGTTAAATGAATGTAATTTTCTTTTATATCCGCTTTAAAATTTGGTTTGTAATGTGAATTTAGGGTTTCGATATCCTGTTTAGTTACCTGGTTACAGCGTAAATTGTTCAGGATAGAAATAAACGAATTATCGGATTGGCGATAAATTTTATCCAATTCGATGTACAATGGTTTGTTTTGCTGAAGTGCCCTGGCATCAAAAAAGAAAGCACTTTTATAATAACTTTTCAGGTAGCGCCATTCATCTTCTTTCACTACAGGTGGCAATTGTAAGAGATCGCCAATGAATAATACCTGCACCCCCCCGAATGGTAAATGATTTTTTTTGCGGATACTTTTTAATACCGTGTCAATAGCATCCAGCAGATCAGCCCTAAGCATACTTACCTCATCAATAATTAGTAATTCCAACTCCTGCAAAAGTTTACGTTTACTTGTATTAATTTGAAAACCTTTAAATATAGTATTCGGAGTATTTATTTTTATGTTCTCGTTGAATTCTATTTGAGCATCTCTGACTGGAACAAAAGCACCAAAAGGTAATTGAAAAAGTGAATGGATCGTTACACCACCGGCATTTATGGCAGCGATCCCTGTTGGCGCAACGATCACCGCATTCTTATAAGTATGTTTAATGATGTGTTTTAAAAAGGTAGTTTTACCTGTACCGGCTTTACCTGTCAAAAAAACATTTTTGTTGGTATTGTTTATGAATTTAGAAGCAATGGATGCTATTGAATTCTCCTCGCTAATTTCTGTCATATCTTCAAATGAATTACGTTTCTAAAATTACTGCTAAAAATAATACAATTCAGAAATTGTTAAAAAAAATTTCCCCGTTCTTCTCACTTTGATTAATGCAGGGGTTTGTTCCTATTTGATATGTTTCACTCTGTTCTTTGATGTTCATCATTGAAAAAAAAACTATGAATAGATAGTTTTGTGAAGGTGAATTGTGCGAATAAGTTCATTTGTTTTAAATGATTTTGTCATGAAACGTTCATATAAATATTTGAGAATAATTGCAGTCATTGCCTTTTTTTTAGGTGTTGAAAAAAGTTTTGCGATTGAAAAAGAATCGTATTTAGAATTCAACGGAACGGTGAAGCAGTTTTTATACGATGGAAAGTTGTCGGAAGTAATTGTTGATAGTGCTAAATTTTCAATATTGAGTATTGATAACATAGTCTTAAATACTTTTTATTCCACCAGTGCAGGTAAATGTTATTTCAAAATACCATTGTTTGAAAATGTCATTATCAAGGTCACAAAAGAAAATTATGTTTCCAAAACAATTACAGTTAATTCCTGGATACCTGACCTGAACAATTCCAGATATTCAATCAAATATGACATATATCTTTTTGAAAATGTGGAAGGTGTTGATGTTTCGGTGTTGAAAAAGCCTATTGCAGATGTGGTTTATGTAAATACTCTTAATACCTTCAATTATGACAGGGTATATTCGGATAGTGTTAACGAAAATCTCCGATCGGTGTATTCAAATTATTATCAGGATTTAGTAAAAAATAATTCGTATTCGAAAGTCCGTTTAAATTCATATAAAAAATCCCTGGAAACTAAATTGTTATCAGACTCAATTATTGCAAGTTTGAATGTTCCAATCCCTTCTAAAATTGTATCTCCGGAAATCGAATTTGAAGTTCAGGTACTCGCATTAAAAGGACCACTTCCAATTGATGCCGCTTTATTTGAAAACTGTGAAAATATTTCTTGTCAGTTTGTTGATGGTTTTTATAAATATAGGCTTAAGCGGGTCTCAAAATATGAGGAAGCAAAACAATTGTTGGATAAAATGGTGCAACAAGGATTTATAGATGCATTCATTATTGCGTTAAAAAATAACGAGCAGGTTTCTGTACGTGCTGCAATAGATATGAAGGCTGGACGTTGATTGTATTTCACTTGTATTGAATTATTTGTTTGGTGCAACATTTTTAAAACTTTGATTTTATTTGTTTGGCTATCGTTTTTTTTGATATCAAAAAACAAAATTTTATTGGTGTTCGTTTGTGATAAGATATTCAAAACCAATAGTCTTTTTTGAATATATCAATTAATTTCATACATTTAATATGGTTTTTCAATAGTTGCTTTTTATGATTTTAAATTAATAAGCATTTTGTCATTGAAAAGCTGCAAGTGTTTTTATCAACTTTGCTTTAAATTTTGAATGTTAATTGACATCACTTATTTTCCCAACAAGCATAGTGGTTATTGAGTCTTAATTGTGTAATAAAATTTTGACATGTACTAAAATGCAGGCGATACCTGAATTTCTTTTGTATTGAATAATTTCTTAATAATTAAATAACTAAAAATGAAAAAAAAACTACAACTTATTGCTATTGTGGCATTAGTATTCGCAGCTCCGCATGTAAATGCCCAACTTATTAATCCGGGATTCGAAACTTGGACAAATGATTTGCTTGTGCCAACATCAATGAATCCAAATGCCGGCAGTGGCACATTTGGTTGGTGGGATTATAACTGTTTTAACTATGCACCTATTGGAAGTAGTCCAATTTCTGTTACCAGATGTACCGATACCGTTCATTCAGGAACATATTCTGCCCGGCTTCAAACAAGAGTTTATACTCCAACTTCTTGGGGTCTTTATTCAAACTGGGGAATACCTTTCATAGGTCATCCTTATGATGATACATTAGGGATCTTATTTAACGGAAATGTGAATGAAACAACAGTTTCCTATAAACCGGGCATTCCTTTCTCTCAACGGATCACTGAATTTAAATTCTATTATCAATATAAACCAAGATTGGGTGATACTGCTGAATGTCGTATATTGTTGTTGAAGTCCGGAGCACCGGTTGCAGGTGGTGTATTTAAAACGGATGTTGCTACAGGTATTTCCGGCTGGCAACAAGCAACCATCACCATGACATACGTGAGTGGATTAACTCCGGATACGATGTATGTTTTGTTTAGTTCATCTTCTTTGGATAAAAACCCTAGAGCAGGCAGTGTTTTATGGCTTGATGATGTTAGTGTAACACTTCCAACAGGCATTGATCAATCGTTATTTCCTGAAAGTGATTTGGAAATATTCCCTAATCCATCGAATGGTATATTCACTGTCCGTAAAGAGACTGTAAATAACGATGAAAATACTATCGAAATATACAATGCTCTCGGAGCTAAAATTTATACTGCCATTAAGGCCAAACAATCATCCTACGATATTGACATTTCAGCCTTTCCAAAAGGGATTTATTTTGTGAAATTTAATAATGGGGAAGTAAATCGTGATCAGAAGATAATTGTTAAGTAAATTTTTTATTGCTTTCTGAAATGAAAAAAAACTAAAATATAATAGGCAAGTTCTTAAATGATCTTGCCTATTTTTTTAAACTTTTCACTTCTTATTTCTATATTGTTTATTCGTATTTAAAATTACAGGCAATTGCCACAAGAAGATTATTTGAAAAAACAAATCGACCAATTAGGCCGAGTACATGGGGAAATACTCGCTGACATGATCGGTTTGAAATCGAAAGGGAGAATTTTTGCCGGAAAAGAGGATTTCGACCAAATTCTAAAAGAGGTTTTGGACATTGCTGACCTTACCGAAATTCCGGCAGATGTTTTTATTGCAACCCTGATATCATGTAATAAATTCAATTACGACAACTTTGAAAAAATTGCTGACATACTTTTTCTGATTGCGGAGGAAGCTGAGCAAGGTGATAAATGGAATTCAAAAAGGATTAAATTATTAGAGAGGTCATTGATGATTTATGAGTATCTCGACAAATCAAGTATGACCTATTCTTTGGAGCGACATTTAAAGATGGAGAAAATAAAAAACTTTCTGTAATTCAGTTCTAGTTTTATTTTTGAATGTTTTATAGAATGTAAAAATGTTATACTTTAAATTTTAATTTACGACTCTAAATAAACCAACCTATGAAATAAAAAACGTTAACACATGAAAAGAATTCTATTGTTTGCAGTTTTCGGGATGATAACTGTACTATCTGTTTTAATTAGCTGTCAAACGGAGAACAAGACAGCACATCAGAATTTTATTTCCGGAAAATCAAATGTTCTTGTTTGTCCGGTTCATATTCTGTGTAATCAGGAAAGTTTATATGATACACTAATCTCTAAAGAAATTGTGGCCTATCTCAATGGTGAAAATTATGCAAATGCCTCTTTTACAAAAATATGTCCACCGGCTAACAATGTATGGAGCCATAATGAGGCAAAAATGCTGACTACCAGTGTTGATCTTTTTATTGAATATGTAAAAAATAACCCGCTGCCTGAAAATACTTATATTCTTTACCTTGAATTTTTAAAAGGCGGTCAAGACAAGAAAATTATTGGTATTCATTATTGTGTTCTTAATAATAAAGGGGAAATTGCCATGAAAGGTCTTTTGAATTCTGCCTGGGATGAATTTAAAAAAGTGAATCCTAAAACGGATGAAGATTGTTTTTCCGTATTTAAAAATGGTTTTGATGAAAAGATGAAGAATTAATTAAGTTAGGAAATAGAATAAAGCCAGTTTGATATTTAAAAGAAAACATTTTTTCAGCAATAAAAACATTTTAATAAAATATTTCAACGTTTATTTGTAAAATTTTATTCATGTTTATTTTTTGTGGAGGTCATTTTCATACCAAGAATTCCGCCCAAATAGGAGAATGGCAGAAACGCAAATACCGAACAAATTACCACCCAAATAGGATGAGACAAGGAGATTAAACTGAACATTCCCACACCCATGAACATACCGCCTAAGGACATGGCTCTATTCATTTTTTTATCCAATGCAAGGGCTGAGGATACCATTCCACCAAGGAAACAAGCGAGTGCATAATTACATAATATGATCAAATGCAGGGAGGCAGGCGCATTGGCAATAAACTCTTTAAATGCTTCTTTATTCTGAATATTAATATTGGCTGGTAAAGGGTTCATAACATGCACCATTGCTTCACCAATAATTACAATGATCAAACTAACAAGGATCCCACTTACTACTGCAATAATATTTCTGATCTTCATAATCCAAATTGTTTTTTGAAAAATAGGTGCTATATTTTACGAATGAATATAAAAGTAATGAACCAAAGATATAAAAAAAGCCGCCAGAAGAATAAACTTCTGACGGCTATAATTATAATTTTAAATAATTATTTCACAATTAATTTTTGGCTATAATTTTTACCGTCTACGTTAACACTTAGAAAATAAATACCCGTATTAAACGAAGAGATATCTAATTTCATAGTGTTGTTTCCACTCACAATGTTTTTTTCGAATTGAGCAACTGTTTGTCCAACCATATTGTAAACATTGATGTTTGCAGTTGTAGCTTTTGTAGAATTTAATACCACATTTACATTATTAGATGCAGGATTAGGGTAAATTGTAAGATCTGTAGACGAACTACGCTCATTAATAGATGCCCCACAAGCAGATAATTCAGCAACTGGAATTTTGTAATAAATGATATTTGCAGTGCTATTATTTAGATCTGGTGAAGGAGAGGATGCGGTCCCAACACCGTGTCCTGGAGCACCATCATCTTGAACAATCATATGAACAAATCCATCTACATTTCTCGCCATTGCACCGTACATTCCTTCATGATAATCAAATGCGGTTGAAGTATAACTTGGTTGCGTAATATCAATAGGGTCACACCATGTTGCCCCATTATCTGTAGAACGCATAACATATTGATGGCGATAACTTTTAGCAACAGTAACAGGGTCAATAAGTAGACCATTTGCAATATCATATCCTTCGGCCATGTCATTTATTCCTTCAAATACTGAGCTGTAGCTTAAGTATAAATTCCCTGCGGCATCAACACCAGAAGTAGCAAAGGATGTCATTGAGCATTGGTATTTTCCAAAACCTAATACATTTCCAAGGGGATCATTATAAATATTCATTACTCCATCAGCATTGTAATCTTTAACATTGGCAATCATCACTGGAGCCGAAGCACCCATTGTTTCGTTCCAATACATTAATCCGTCAGTTTCAGGGAAATAGGATAAGCCTTGCCCTGTTGCTGTTCCTGGGGCATCGCACATTACAAACATTCTTCCATAAAATACATGAGCACGTCCTAAATTGTCTAAAACAACATTTACAGAAGCATCGTTCGATTCAAGCGTGTCAGCAATTCCATCAGGAACTGAATTTGTATCGGTTGTCATTGTTGCCGAATTGTATAATGGAATAGGAAATTTATAAATGACTGTTTTTGTCCAGCTATTTCCATTATCAATTGATTTAACCATTACTACATCCACGTCAAAACCTCCAGCAACAATTACAATAGTATCACCTTTTGTATCCATCGAATAAGCATTTCCTCCAAATCCTAAATAAAAAGAAGAACCAATTTCAGGAATTACTGTTCTTAATTTATCCCAGGTAAGCCCCCCATCTAATGAACGGGAATAGGAAATAGCTCCATCTTGCCCCATATAAGGAACCGCAGTAGTTCCAGAAGTTTGAGAAATTATATGCAACGTGTTTTTTGTTGCCCCCCCGACTGAAAATACGGGCCAAGTATCAGCTGCTCCTAAAACCGCATCAGTCCATACCCCGGTTCCTTTGGAAGGTCTTGAAACAATATGAGTTCCTAATCCTGTACCTGTAGTTGGAGCTTCGTGAGCCACAGCAAATTCAGCACCTGTTCCCGTTACTCCAATATTGGTAAATCCTGTTCTCGTATTTTCAAGTCTCGAAGTTGGGAAAGCAGACCAACTTGAGGTTAAGGCATCATAATAATTGTATCCGGTGCCTCTGTCAGACCAACCAGGATCCGCAGCAAACGTCCAGCTTGCAGAGATACTTCCATCAGGATTTTTTATTATTCGATTATCAATAGCTGCATTGGTTTGATTTTGATATTCAGTTGTTCCTATAATAGAATAAGTAAAAGCTTTTGTTTGACTCGGCACATTTGTTTTAGCCCCTAAACTATGAACTAATGCTTCAAATGAGTCATTGGAACCACTTATAGCTTGATCTTTTGGCGCATATGCTCTTATTTTAAGTGTTGGCAATTTCGTTTTATGTGGAGTAACTGATGATGAACCAGCATACTTGTTTTGTGCAAAAGCTGTGCTTCCAAAACCAAAAACGAAGACCATTAATAAGTATTTTTTCATAGCAATAATTATTTTAGATTAATTGTGGTTAAATTTCATGTACAAAAATAATATAATAGTGATATAATGCAAATAGTTTGGTTGAAGGATGCATTGGAATGTTAATAAATGAATGTTTTGGCTTTTAATGTCAGAAAAACAGCCCTTTTGAAAAAGGTAGTCGAATTAGGATCAAAAATTGTTATTTCTCTCTCGAAAAATACAAAATGTCATGATTTTTGGTGGTTTTCAGGAAGATTACGTTATTAAAATATTTTCCTAAAAAATAAGTCTTTCAGATCAAATTTTTTGTTCACAAAATAAATTGATGTTACAACAGCAATTATACAAGCTAGAATAAACGTTGTTCCTGGAAGTTGCGTTCCCAATAAAAGTTTTATTGCCAATAAGGGAACAAAAGAAATTAGAAAAACTGGAATTATTTTTTTGAGATCAAAAAGATCGAACAAACTTTTGTTATAGATCCTTGTAATTTTAAACAGATAAAAGGCTGCTTGAATGTAAGTTGCTATTACCACTGCCATTGCTAATCCCGATAATCTGAACTGTGGATAGAGGATGATCATTAAAAGAATGGTGATGAAGAAATCTATTAGGGAGCCGGTTAATATAATGAGTCCTTTGCTTTTCAGTTGAAGTAAAACAGTGTAATTACAGATCCGCATCGGTATCAATAAGGAGCTGATTGCAAATAATTGAACAGATTCTATATAGGAACGGGTATAAAATAAGGTAATGATATCGTAAGCATAAATATAACACAACGAAAATAAAGGGAATAAAATACCGGCCATAAATATGGAAGAGGTATTGAATAACTCAATATTTTTTTCTTCTGTGCTTTCTGCTTTTGCGCTTTGCACTGTTATAATTGTTTGAAAAGCACTTAATGCAATTCCTATCAAAGGTATTTCGTAGGTCCCATTGAAATAGATGGCGTATTCTGTTGATGGTAAAAAAGCAATCAGCAATAATTTATCGATCCATTTTGTTACTATCTGCAATGTGTCATTCAGGCCGAACCAAATGAGCTGGATCTTATTAATTTGTTTTTTTATTTTTTCTGAAAAAGCGACATGTTTTACAAGTGCATATTTTATGATGCTATTTCTGATCACAGAAACAAGTATTATTAACAGGATACATAGTTTTAGATCATATCCATAATAAAGTACTATCATATGAATGATGAACAATAATAGAGCATATATCAGATTGGAGAATACTAAGATCTTATTAGCGATAAGAGATACAACATTTGACTCCTGAATAATATAGAGTGATTGAGATATCAATAATATCAAAAATAAAATTGTGGTGATAAAGTCGAAGTTCTTTTCAAAAGCAATAAAATAAATTGCAATTGGAATAACTGTTAAAGCAAATACAACGAATGATAATTTGATAATATCCTTAGCGGGATAATTATATAAATTTCCAAACGTTAAAATATAGCGAGGTAAACCGAAAGTGGTGATTATGATAAAAATGTTTATGTAGGTCCATAAGATCTGATACAATCCATAATCGGCATGACTCAAATATCGGGAGTAAATGATATTGATCAATACAAGCAAAGCAGAAGGAATAAGTTTGCTGATGATTAAACTTATTGTATTTGAAACTACTGATGATTGCATTAAATGAGTATAACGTTTATTATTTTATGATGCAGTCGGAAGGATCAAGTTGTTTGATGATCACGGCAGGATTGCCTGCAATTACACAGTAGCCTTCAGTAAAACTTTTGGTAACAACACTGTTTGCTCCAACAATTGTATAATCGCCTAATTCTACTTCAGGTAAAATTACGACTCCCATTCCCACCCAACAATGTTTTCCGATTTTTATTGGCTTAGAAACATCGTGAAGCTTGTTATTCAAGACATTATGGTTGGCGGAAATTATTCCGACATTTGGTCCAAGGTTGGTATGGTCGCCAATCTCAATTCCATTTTTTGCTTGAATGTAATTTCCGGGAGAATCTCCGGGGTAAACATTTATTCCCCGTTTTATTTTTTCAGGATGGATCACAATACTCGTATGATGAATAGCCCATTTAACATCAGCGTTTTGTCGGAAAAGTTTCCGGAAAAAAAGATCAATGATGTAAAAGCTGATGCTCACATCGGTTCTTAAATTAAATACTTTTCTAATTATCTTTTTCAAACCTTTATAAATGACAATTTAATAATACGTATTTATTCTTAGTTTATTGGACAGATACCTTAATTTAATTTTTTTGTTTTAAGCCGTATAGAATTTCCAATTACAATAATATCTGAAAAGGCCATTGCTAATGCACCTACCATCGGATTCAAAAAACCGGATGCGGCAATCGGTATTGCAACAATATTATAAAAGAATGCCCAAAACAAATTTTGTTTGATCGTTATTAATGTGTGTTTACTTATCAGATGAGCTTCCGCAAGCGACGAAAGATCATTGTTTTTTAATAATATTATTTGTGCCAATTGGATTGCCACTTGTGTGGCATTGCTCAGCGATATTCCTACAGTCGCCTTTGCCAATGCAGGTGCATCGTTTATTCCATCGCCAACCATAGCAGTTGGCATTTGAGAATTTAACTTTTCAATGATCTCTAATTTTTGTGAAGGTGATTGTTCGCTGTATACTTTTACAATTCCTGCTTTTTCTGCCAAGGCATTGCATTTCGCTGAACTGTCACCACTTAATAATACACTGTTTATGCCCGAAGCTTTCAGAAAAGTAATACTCTCTTTCACATTTATTTTCAATTCATCCTCCAGATCCAGTGAAGCAATCAAAGAGTTGTTTTTTAGGATGTAGACATTATGTGAATGGTCTTTGGTAAGATGTTTCGCTATTTTAAAAGAACCGATCATGTATTCGTTTTTTTCGGCATCTGTAGCCGTAATGCCTTGTCCCTTTTCTTCTGTGATGGATGAAAATACTTTAGTTGCAGTTGATCCTTTTAATTCTTTTACAATTGATTTTGCAATAGGGTGGGAGGAGTGCTGCTCCAGTTGAAACAAAATATCTTTTACCTCTTGCTCGCTAGAATTGTAACATACAAGGTTCTTGATCAGAAATTCTCCTGTTGTCAAAGTACCCGTTTTATCAAAAACTATACTTTTTATTTTTGCAAATTCTTCAAGGGTATTACCGCCTTTTATCAAAATTCCTTTTTTTGCAGCCCGGCCAATTCCGACCATTACTGCAGTTGGCGTGGCAAGTCCCATAGCACAAGGACATGATATCACAAGTATCGCGATACTTCTCATAAGTGCATCCTGGAGGATAATATGAAAAGCAAAATAAGCAAGGCAAAAGGTAATGATAGAGATACCTAAGACAACAGGGACAAAAATGGCACTAATTTTATCGCCTAATTTTTGGATATTCGGCTTGGCTTGCTGTGCTTTTTTTACCAAGTCAATTATTTTTGAAAGGGTAGTTTCATTTCCTACCTTTTCGGCACGCATTCTGAAATTTCCTGCCAATAAAATTGTCCCGCCGATCACTTTATCGGAAATTGTTTTTTCAACAGGAATACTTTCTCCGGTTAACATTGCTTCATCGATGCTTGCCTCACCTGAGATAATTTCGCCATCAACAGGGATCTTATCACCGGTGTTCACTTGTAAAATTGCGCCAACGGGAATATCCTTGTAGCTGATCTCAGAGATCACTTCCTTACCGAATTGTAAGCCAACAATTTTTGCTGTACTAACGCTTAAAGCGGAAAGGTCTTTGATGGCCGAAGTGGTTTGTTTCACCGAACGATGTTCCAAAACATTTCCCAATAAAACTAGGGAGATAATGGTAGCGGTTGTTTCAAAGAAAAGGTAGTTGTGGGCTTCGTGTGCATCATATAGATACATTCCTGCAAGGCTGTAAATAAAAGCCGAACTGGAACCAATAAAAATGAGAACATCCATATTGGGAACACCGATCCTTACGGAGCCTAATGCACTTTTTCCAAATTGCATGATCCCTATGATAAAAACAGGAATACATAGAATTAGCTGAACAAGCGGTTGATTAAGAATAAATTCATGACTAAAAATCATGTGGCTGAAAAATAAAATAACTGTAAAAGGCAAAGTAAGGTAAAAGCGCTTTTCTATGCTTGATAGCTTTCCTTCATTTTCTTCCTTTAGCTTGCTGTCAATTACTTTATATCCAAGGCTTTGAACGCTTTTTATTGCAGGCTGAAGTGTGTTTTTATCTTTTATGTAGAAAGCCGCTTCTCCGGTAGCAAAATCAACATGAACATTTTCCATCCCACTTTTCTGAAGGCTCTTAGTAATTCCCATAGCACAGTTAGCACAGTCCATTCCTTCGATGTGAAGGGTAATATTTTGAGTAGGTTGATCCATTGTAGCTACGAAATTACTAATAAAATGCTGGGAATATTTGGAAAAATGGGCAAATATTTGGTTTAATATTTCATTCAATTACAAAAAATTCTATCTTTGCAGCCTTAAAATACTATGGTGGCCATAGTTCAGTTGGTTAGAATATCGGTTTGTGGTACCGAGGGTCGTGGGTTCGAGCCCCATTGGCCACCCTTAAAAATCTCAGCGAAAGCTGGGATTTTTTTTTGATAATTATTGTGCGAGAAGTTTACCCTGAGCGGAGTCGAAGGGATGCCCCATTTCCCACCCTTAATTCAAAAGCCCCTAATTTTAGGGGGCTTTTGTCATTTTAGATAATTCGCAACACTAATACACAATTCCTTTTCCTAATAAAATCAATAGTTTTGAGATTTTTTTTCGTGTTCGAGCCCCATTTTTGGTAATCGGTTTTTATTAAGTTTGAGAAATAAATTTTAAACTTAATAAATATGTCTGAGAACAATAATCCCCTTAAAGGCCTAACAGAA
>CANJPX010000039.1 GCA_947476185.1 Bacteroidota bacterium | reverse complement strand
TATGCAGCCAATCTCGCGAAAGAAATTGGAGCGGAGTTACTTTATGTAAATGTGCAACAGATTATTCCTGTAGCAGCGGCCGTAAGCATGGCTGAAGGAATTGGTGCGGACGAGCGGGAGAATTCTAAAATGGCGGGCATAAGGCTCCGGGAAATATGTAAGGAAACAACCGACACATTCAAAATTAAAACGGATTATGAAGTTGATATTTCCACGCAATCAATGACAAAAATTATTTCCGCGTTCGGTGCAGAGAATACACTAATTGTAATGGGCACAAATGGTGTTGATGATATGTACCAATATTTTTTCGGAACGAATACCTATCATGTGATCTCAAAAACAAGTCTACCTGTTTTAGTGATTCCTGAAAATGCAACATATAAAGGCATAAAAAAAATCGTATTTGCATGGGATTATAATTCTAAAAACACATTTTCATTTTCCATGTTGAACAATTTTGTGAAAGACTTTAATCCTCAGTTCATTTTCCTTCATGTCAGTAAGCACCATACAGATATAAGTGAGGATGTATTCAGGTCGCTACGCAGCGAAATAATAAATGTACTGGGAAAGATCAATAAGGTAGAGTTTGAACAGATCTTCTCTGATGATATTCCAGAAAGCATCAACGAATACATGAAAAATTCAGAAGCAAACATTCTTTCAATAACTTTTTATAACCGGGGATTGATCCGTAATGTTTTTCATGGCACAGTTGCCAGAGAACTAAGCGAAACCTCACAATATCCAATTTTGGTTTTACATGCCTGAAAATTATTTTGTAAAACATCACGTTTTTAAAACAATACTACAACAAAATGAAATCAAATATTTTATTGACAGGTTTATTCATCGCGTTAATTAATAATAGTTGCACAAGTCCAAAGGAAAAATGCATCGAAGATTTGTTAAATGATCCTATGACAGAGATTGAAGTCTATACAAGCATATTAGCCGACAACTCTCATTTTTCAAAATTTATGGATAAGGTTATGTCTGATGATGCAGGAAAGAAAATGCTGACAGAGAATAGATCGATCATGAAAATGATGTGCATGTCGAAGAGTATGGACACGCTTATGAACACCGACAAACAAGTGTTGGAAACTTTTACAGATCGGTTTATCACTAAATTGGAAAGTGACAGTATGGTATGCGATCATACATGCACAAGGATCATGAAAAATGATGTATTGAATAATTTTTTCAGAAACCAGTATTCCAAACAATTGAAAGAAAAAAAATAATTTAAAATCATTGTGAGCATTGAATATTAAATTATCGAATGATTAGGATCAATCAAAGAAACAAAGCTTATCATTTGTAATACAAACTGATCCAAATACTTTTGTTTTAAAAATTAAATTATTGTATAACTTAAAAAACTAAAAACATGTCACTATTGGTAAGAAACCGAGCTATGCTTCCCTCACTGGCAAGCGACCTATTGGATACAGGAAGATTTTTTCCAAGTATGTTAGATCTTGATGAAGATCTGTTTGATCTCTCCGGAGGACAATTAATGATTCCCGATGCAAACATTGTTGAGAATGATAAGAATTTCAAGATAGAGCTTGCTGCTCCAGGACTAGAAAGAAAAGACTTCAAAGTAGAGGTAAACAATGGAATCCTGACTATTTCAGGAGAAAAAGAAGAAGAAAAAAAAGAAGACACAAAAAATTACAGAAGAAGAGAATTTTCTTATAATTCTTTCAGACGTTCATTTACATTACCGGACAATTGTATCTCAGATAAAATTGATGCGAAGTACGAAAATGGAATTTTACGACTATTGCTTCCAAAAAAAGAAGTAACAATTTCAAAACCTACTAAGGAAATTAAAGTTTCCTAAAAAGAGGGAATTGAAATTTAAAGATCCCTGCCCCGTAAGGCAGGGATTTTTTAATACTATTTATACAATTCCAAAAATTGCAAAAATTATTTTCAAAACAAATTGAATATTAACTCATCCTACATTAAAGAAAATTCTATTCTATTAATTGTTTAATTATCCTTGTTTCTTTTAAGAGGTTTGATCTCAGGAAACGGTAGTGGCAAAATATCCGGTAAGACTTTCTCCGGCTTATTTTTATTTGGTATAGGATCGAGCTCCGGTTTGGGCATTGGAATGACCGGAATCTGGGAGGGTGGGTTTATTTCCGGCTTTTTATGGTTATTAGGCTGTTCCATTTTTGTCATTTTAAATAACATCTTAAATTACATTGCCCTTTTATAGATCCCTACCAATTCACCGAAGCCAATCACATGAAGACTCATCGCTTTCTCCAATTCAATTTTGCTGGCACCTTCTTTCAAGTCGAGTAGCTCATTTAAAGCATATACCTTATAATGATAATGATGAGAGCCTGAAGGAGGACAAGGACCACCATAATGTAATGCTCTGAAATCGTTCAATCCCTCAATGCCCATAGCAGAACTTTCCTTAATTTTTTCTATCGGAGGAATATTCCATACCATCCAGTGGACCCATGATCGAATTGGTGCATCTGTATCTTCCATGATCACAGCCAGGCTTTTTGTTTCGTGAGGAAGATCATGAATCATTAAAGGAGGATTCACATTTTCACCGTCACAAGTATATTTAGTGGGAATATAGCCCCGCTCCGGAAATGCATCACTTGTAACAGTCATCGTTTTCACTTCCTCTGAATAATGTACTTGTGGCTTGATCATTTTTTTATAAATTAACTTATTGCGCTATCCAACCACCGTCAACAGCAATTGCATCTCCAGTTATGAAAGATGCAGAATCTGAACAAAGAAATATTACAGCATTAGCAACATCTTCAGGCTCTCCCAATCTTCCGATCGGTTCCAAGTCAGCAAATTGTTTTTCAGCCTCTTTCTTTTTTCCTGTAAGCCTGTCGAGCATAGGTGTTTTTATCACACCCGGACAAACTGCATTAACACGGATATTTTGTTTTGCAAATTCCAAAGCTGCTGTTTTTGTAAGACCAATAATCCCATGTTTACTTGCCACATAAGCCGGCAAACCTTTAAAACCAACAAGTCCGGCAATAGACGCGGTATTAACAATAACCCCTTTCCCTTGTTTCAGCATTTGCAGAATTTCATACTTCATACAAAACCATACTCCATTCAAATTGACATCCAAGGTATGCTCCCAATTCTCTTCGGTACATTCATGCGTTTGCCCGGATTCACCTTCAATTCCAGCATTATTAAATGCATAATCAACTCTTCCGTAAACAGCAACCGCCTTTTCTACCATCGCTTTAACCTGCGTTGCTTTTGAAACATCACACTTGTAAAAGGTTGCATCACCACCACTCGAATTAATCAACTGAAGAGTTTCCTGATTTTCGATACAATCCACCACCATCACTTTAGCGCCTCTATCCGCAAAGGCGATGGATGCCGCCCTCCCAATACCAAAACTTCCACCTGTAACAATTGCAACTTTGTTTTCAAATATCTTTTCCATGACAGTTTTCTTTTTTTAACAAAGCTATTTTATAAGAAGCAAAATACCGATGATATTGGTCAAATTTGCTTGTGATTTCAAACAATAAAAGGTTGTAAAAAGAAAAGTTTTTTGATGCTAACACAAAATGAAAAAATAGCCTAATAATATTCTTAACTTGTTCACGATGTTTTAGTTAAATAATACACGAAAGAACAAGATAATTAGCCTATCGCTTAATTAATAATTTATAAATACAAACAGAAAACTAACTTTTTTCCAATATATCATATTAATTCTTGAGAATAAAAATCATTTTTACATTACTTATTATGCATTCATATTGAAGGAAATGGAAAACGAAACTACAAGTCCTTTAAAATCGAACTCTAAAAAAGAAAACAATATTCCAGAATATCCTATTTCTGAACTTATTGATCTTACTGATTTACAACAATTAGTCGATAGTCTTTATGATTTAACAGAATGTGCGACAGGAATACTTGATGCAAATAATATTCCATTAGTTTCTTCCGGATTGCTAAAAATATGTACTTGTTATAACCCTTTTCATACTATATCAGCAATTAATTGTCTAGAAAGTGATTCGATTATTATACAAAAATTAGAAACAGATGAATCAAATGCTCATAAATGCGTATGTGGATTAAGGAATCTTCAAATTCCGATTTTTATAGAAGGGGAAATTATCGCAAGCATTTTCATAGGACAATTTATCTATAATGATGATGAAATTATCAAACCCTACTCTGAACAACATTCCGAAATACTAGATTTCAATAAAATAGAATACCTGGATGCTTTTAAGGAAGTATTAATCATTACAAGAAAAAAAGAAGAAACATTAAAAAAGTTCGCCATTTCGTTAGCAACGATGCTCTCTAAAACTTGCTGTTCCAATTTATTACTAAAAAAAGAAAAAATTGAAGAACTCAGGAATAAAAACGAACAGTTAAAAGAAAGTGAATTAATGTTCAGAAAAGTTTTTGAACAAGCAGGAGTAGGTATTGTACAGGTAGAAGTTCCTTCAGGACGTTTCATAAAAATAAATAATCTGTTCGCCGAAATGTTGGGATACAGCCTAGCAGAGATGACACAAATGTCTTTTAAACAGATTACTCACCCAGAAGACCTAGAAAATAATTTGGAACAAATGAAACTTCTATTTAAAGGTCAAATCAATGAAGTTTCAACTGAAAAAAGGTATATACGAAAAGATGGTACAACATTATACGCGAATTTGAAAGTCTCTTCCATGAGAGAAATACCAGATTGGAAAAAGAATCATATTGCTATAATTGAAGATATCTCAGAAAGAAAAAAATCAGATAAGGAAATAAAGGAAAAGGAACAAAAATTTAAAACAGTTTTTGATCAATCTCCAATCGGACTAGTACTTTTTGATAACGATGGCAAATTTTTAGATTGTAATCCTGCCTGTCTTTCGATGTTTGGCATTGATACTACTAACACCTTGAAAGATTTTGATTTCTTTAACGCTCCTAATTTTTCGGAACAACAAAAAAAAGAAATCAAAGAAGGTAAGAAAGTTCGGTTTGAAATGAAATTTGACTTTGATCTTGTAAAAAGATTAAACCTTTATCAGACAAAAAAGACAGGACAGTTTTATATGAGTTGTTTTTCCACCTCATTCAAAATTCAAGAGAAAAATGAAACAGGCATTTTGCTTCACCTCATAGATATAACCGAACGAAAGAAAGCTGAGATTATATTAAGAGAAGAAAACAACAGGTTCCGTGCATCAATGGATGCAATGGATGCTGTGGTTTATGTGGCTGATATGGAAAACTTCGATATTCTGTTCGTGAATAAATATGTTAAGGAAATATTTGGGGACATAATCGGACAAAAATGTTATTCAGTTTTGCAAGGAAAATCCACTCCTTGCGATTTTTGCACCAATCATTTATTGATCGATGCCAATGGAAAAGTGAATCAGCCACATGTTTGGGAATTTCAAAATTTAGTTTCGAAAAGATGGTACCAATGTCATGACCAGGCAATACATTGGACAAACGGCAAGCTGGTGCGGTTTGAAATGGCAAATGATATTACGGTAAACAAAGAAAATGAACTGACCCTGAAAGAAAATGAAATTTTACTTCGCCAGTTAAATTCAACAAAGGATAAATTCTTTTCTATAATAGCACATGATCTGAAAAACCCTTTTACTGTCCTGAAAACAGGATCCGAATTGCTTTCGATCTATTTAGAGAAAAACGATCTTGAAAATAGTAAAGCGAAAGCCACAATGATCGCAAATACAATACGGCATGGTTATACTCTTTTAGAAAATCTTTTGGCATGGGCAAAATCACAAACAGATGGAATAAAATTTGAGCCAAAAAAAATAAATTTCAGAAATAGCGTTTCAAAAAATATAATGGAAGTGGAAGACCATGCCATCGAAAAAAATATTGTAATCAAAAATGAAATTCCGGAAGAGATGGTTTTGACAGCAGACATTAATCTGCTTTCCGTTGTATTCCGGAACTTGATAACCAATGCAATTAAATTCACCCATAATGGCGGTTCGATCACAATAACCGCAAAAGCAGAGAATGATTGTGTGGAAGTAGCTGTTATAGACACAGGAATAGGCATTCCAAAAGAACATCAATACAAACTATTTCGATTGGATGCAAATTTTTCCCGAACAGGAACTGCAAATGAAGCGAGTACTAGTTTAGGACTAATTCTCTGCAAAGAATTCATTGAAAGACACAAGGGAAAGATCTGGGTAGAAAGCGAAGAAAATAAAGGAAGTGAATTCAGATTCACATTACCGAATTAACCAGGTCAAATTTAAATTTCCAGTTTACCTCCCCACCTGCTGTTTCCCTTATCAAACAATCAATAAAATGCCAAATAATGACGTATATCATTATTTTATCTGTCAATAATGACAACATTTGAATCCGTTAAAATAATTTACCGAGTGGAAAATAGGATTTCTGAGTTTATTACCCATCAAACAGTTCTTACACTTGCAACTGTAAATGAGACAATACCTTATTGTGCCTCGTGTTTTTATTCATTCATTCCAACTTTAAACTACTTGGTAATAAAGTCTGACGCTACCAGCAATCACATAACAGAAGCAATCAATAACCCTTCAATCGCAGCGGCAATTCTACCCGACAAACTTGAAATAGGAAAGATCAGAGGCATTCAGCTAACAGGGAAATTCATCATCCCGGAAAATGAACAATTGACAGCAGCGAAAAAAAGTTATTATAAAAAATATCCATTTGCAATAGCCATCCCGGGAGACTTATGGATCATTGAATTGGAGTATATTAAATTCACAGATAATACTTTAGGTTTTGGAAAAAAATTAATTTGGAATAAATAAAAAAACATGGAAGAATTTAAAACGATCATTGAGCCATTTAAAATTAAAATGGTTGAACAAATAAAAGTTACTTCAAAAGAAGAACGAATAGAATATTTAAAGGCTGCGCATTTCAATCCATTTCTGCTGAATTCGGATAAGGTGATGATTGATTTTTTAACTGATAGCGGCACTTCTGCCATGAGTTCAAATCAATGGGCAGGAATAATGCAGGGTGATGAATCCTATGCAGGAGCAAGTAGTTGGCATAAAATGCGAGATTCCATTCTTGATCTTACCGGACACGAATATATTTTGCCTGTCCACCAAGGAAGAGCCGGAGAAAGAATTCTTTACGGATATCTTGGAGGAAAAGGAAAAACATTTATCAGCAACACACATTTCGACACAACCAGGGCCAATATCGAATTTTCAGGAGCTGAAGCAATCGATATTGCAATCGAAGAAGGAAAGAACCCAAAATTATTCCATCCTTTCAAAGGCAATATTGATCTGAACAAGTTGGAAGAACTTATCAAAGAAAAGGGGCCAGAAAATATTGCCGCGGTGATATTAACAGTTACTAACAATAGTGGTGGCGGACAACCGGTTAGCATGGAAAACGCCAAAGCGATATCCGTAATTTGTAAAAAACATAAGATAAATTATTTCCTTGATTGCTGCCGGGTAGCAGAAAATGCTTATTTCATCAAGCATAGAGAAGAAGAATATAAAAACAAAACATACAAAGAGATCGCTCAGGAAATGTTCTCCTTGGTAGATGGCTCTATAATGAGTGCTAAAAAAGATGCATTGGTTAATATGGGAGGGTTTCTTTCCTTAAAAAATGAAGAACTTTTTATCGAATGCAAGAATCTCTTGATCATTACTGAAGGATTTGCTACCTACGGTGGACTTTCAGGCAGAGATATGGAAGCATTGGCAATTGGATTGAAAGAAGTATTTGAACCTGATTATTTACATTATAGGATAAGAAGCACGGCTTTTCTTGGAGAAAGATTAAAAGAAATGGGTGTTCCATTGATGTGGCCAATTGGAGGACATGCTGTATATATTGATGCGAAAGAACTTTATTCTCATATTCCTGTTGATGAATATCCCGGACAAGCTTTGGTTTGTGAACTATATCTGCAAGGTGGAATAAGAACCGTTGAAATTGGTTCTGTAATGTTCGGTAAATATGATGAAAATGGAAAATTAATTCCAGCAGCAATGGAGCTTGTCAGACTTGCCATTCCGCGAAGAGTTTATACCCAAAGTCATATCGAATATGTTATTGAAGTATTTGAAAAAATAATGTCAAATAGAAATAAAGCAAAAGGATTAAAAATTATTGAAGAACCAAAATTTTTAAGACATTTTACAAGCAAATTCATTCAAAAATAATTTTTGGAACCTCAAAGAAGTCTCATGTGAAAAATCACATGAGACTTCTTTATTTTAATCAACAATAATACAAGTTTATTGGCTAACCATTCAGAAAAGAATTATATGACAAATATCCATTTTTGTCTAAATTTTCTTATTTTTAAAACAATTTACATACATGACTTCTATCATTTTATTTCACTTAACACTAACGTTCATTTGTCGCTAAAGATCTATTATTATGAAAATTAATTGTTCGGAATGTAAAAACAGCAATTGTTTTGTAAAAAACCTTAATTCAGAAAAAAAACTAAGTGAATTAAAGAGTGTTTACAAACTAAAAGCCGGTCAATTTATTTTCAAAGAAAACAACCCTTTTGATGGTATTTATATTATTTATTCCGGGAAAGTAAAAGTCTTCTCTACAGGATATAAAGATAAAACTCAAATTATCAGATTGGCTAATGATGGATTAATACTGGGTCACAGAGGCCTTGGCAAAAAACATTATTCTATTTCCGCCAAAACGCTTGATGAAACAACAGTTTGTTTTATTGATAATGATATTTTTTATGAAACACTAAAAAGTGATCATGAGCTAACCTATAAATTAATGTTGTTTTATGCTGAAGAGTTAAGAAACGCTGAAAAAAGAATGAAATCATTAGCCCAGATGACTGTACGAGAAAAAGTGGCAGAAGCAATACTTTTAGCATCAAAAACATTTGGCATAAAAACAGAAGATCCTAATATAATTGTTGTTGACGCCCTTCTCAACAGAAATGACATTGCTGAAATAGCAGGAATAAGAGTGGAACAATTGATCAGAGAATTGACGGAATTAAAAAAAGAAAAAATTATAAGTATCAATAGCAATAAGCATATCGTTATCAATGATGTTAAATCCTTAAACACGCTTATCTCTCCTTACTTCATAGAAAGTAGCGATTTTCAATAGCCATTTTAAGTTCAAAAAACTTATTCTCCCTAATTCTGTATCCTTTTCTAAATAATAAATAAAAACTATAGCCTCTTTTTATTGTCATAAAACATGACATACATCATAGAACCGTGTGATAAAAAACGGCTTTTGAGATGACATACTGTACTCTTTTTTTTTTTACTTTTTTATTTCATATATTTCGCTTTGAAGATTCAAAAAAGGAGGAAAATATATGGTAGGTTTTAAAACTTTCTTAAAAGCAGGACACGGACCTACTTTGTTTTCTGCGTTTTTATATTTCGACTTTTGCTTCGCTATCTGGGTTTTGAATGGTGCCATGGCTCCATTTATTAGCGAAGAGTTTCATTTATCACCTTCACAAAAAGGCTTCATGATCTCTGTGCCGATATTTGCGGGAGCCTTGCTTCGCTTTCCACTTGGTTTATTAGGTCAATACATCGGCCGTAAAACGGCTGGAATTTTATCAATGCTATTTGTATTTGTCGGTTTATTGTACGGTTATTTTTGGGTTGATACTTTTTCGGAAGTCATTAATATGGGTGTCCTTCTTGGAATTGGTGGTGCAAGTTTTGGTATTGCTCTTTCTTTAGGTTCGGGCTGGTTTCCTCCAAAATACAAAGGTTTAGCTATGGGTATTGCCGGTGCAGGAAATAGCGGAACAGTTCTCACAATGTTGTTCGCTCCTCCATTAGCTATACATTATGGATGGCAAGCAGTATATGGTATTGCTGCACTTTTTATGTTAATACCGATTGTTGTAATGCTTCTATTTGCTAAAGAACCACCTGATAGAGATAAACAAACATTAAAGGAACATTTAAGTTGTTTCATTGAAAAAGACGGCTGGTCATTCAATTTTATTTACATCATTACTTTTGGAGGATTTATAGGATTAGCAAATTTTTTACCCACCTATTTTTACGATCAATTTCATGTATCAAAAGTTGAAGCAGGCCAACTTACCATGCTCGCAGCATTAATGGGCAGTGCTTTGCGAATCGTCGGAGGATGGGTTTCAGATCGCTGGGGAGGAATAAACACTTTATCAATAGTTTTCGTAGTGATTATTATAACGATGCTGATCGCCGGATTACCAATAAATGCAACTTCAACAACCATTTTATTTATAGTTTGCTTTGCTGCTCTTGGAGCTGGAAATGGAGCTTTATTCCAGTTGGTGCCATTGCGCTGGCCCTTTGCAACTGTAGTTGCCAGTAGCATGATTGGAGAAATTGGTGCATTGGGTGGTAGCTTTATTCCGAATGCCATGGGTATTTCTAAACAAAGTACCGGTAGCTATTCCTGGGGATTTGTTTCATTTGCTTTACTTGCAATTATAGCATTTATAGTTCTCCGATTTGCTCAGCGGAATTGGACAAAAAAATGGGTAGAAAAAGGAGGGAAAGCAAAAGCTTAAATTTTAATTTTAAACTCCCTCATGAATTTCAGCTGCAAATTTTCTGACAGTATAGCATCCCGATATTACAAAGACCTTCCCTTTATATGATACTAAACACATAAATACAATGATAATTATCATGGAAATAAGGAAAGATTATTTCGAACTTTATGCATATCCTAATTTAAGAAAATGAAAACGATAATAAAGATCCTCCCTCTTCTTTTTTTTGTAACAATATTGAACAGCTGCAAAAGAGATAAAGATATAGTTCCCGAAAAAGTTAGTTTGGATATTAATATAGGCTACTCTATAGACGATCTTCCATTAATAGTTGATTCTATCATGTATACAAATGCCGCTGGAAATGTTTATGAAATAACACGATTAGAATATTACATTTCAAACATTGTTTTACATTTAGCTAATGGAGAGAATTATGTATCAAGAGATATTTTCTATTTAAATGCAATGGAACCAAATACAAATATTCTCAATTTAAAAAATGTACCCACCGGGAAATATTCATACCTAACATTTAACATTGGAATTGATTCTACTCAGAATATCAGTTATTACCTTTCAAATACTTCAGAGAACATAAATATGATCTGGCCTTCCTACATGGGTGGAGGTTATCATTTTTTAAAAATGGAGGGGCATTTTAACTATGCAAGCGGTACAACCGGTTATGCAGTTCACCTTGGAAAAAATAGCAGTTTGGTCAGCTGTAGTATTAATAGTGAATTCACTATTGACCATGCACCCTATCAAATTGAAATGGTTATGAACATTAATGAATGGTACAAAACCCCTTACACATACGATCTTGCCACAGATGGAAGCTTTACAATGGGAGACATGGTGGCTATGGGTAAGATTGCCGCAAATGGAGCGAACGTATTCAGTTTAAAAAATAATTGAACAAAATGAGAACAACAAACTACATCTTGGCACTACTTATCAGTAGTATTTCAATTCTTGTTTTTTCCTGTAAGAAACCAAACACTGAAGAAGTTACTCCTGTAGAGGTTTCCACCCTCACACCTTATACTCTTAACTCACCAAATTATTTTCCAAAATTGATAATCCCTTCCGATAATCCATTAACAGTGGAAGGAGTATCACTCGGAAGAAAATTATATTATGATACAATAATTTCAAATGATGGCAGGGCTTGCGCTCAATGCCATAGTCAGCAATATGCATTCACTGATCCTGTTTCCAATTCTTTGGCGCATATGAATTTAGCATGGAATAATAAATTTTTATGGAATGGCTTAGTAGAAGGTACCTTAGAAGATATCATGACCTTTGAAGTAAATGTTTTTTTCAACACGGATGTAAATAAATTAAATAGCAGTTCTACCTATCCGTCACTATTCAAAGAAGTTTTCAATTCCAATACAATTACAACACAACAGGTTGCCTATGCCTTGGCACAATTTATCAGAACACAAGCCAGTACTAACTCCAAATTTGATAAATATTTGCGATATGAAACAATGCTAACCTCATCTGAAATAAGCGGATTTGTCCTTTACAATACGGAAAAAGGAGACTGTTTCCATTGTCATAGCCTTGGATTATTCAATGACAATGCCTATCACAATAACGGTATTGATTCTGTGTTTACAGGAATTAATATGGGAAGATACAATGTTACCCATAACCCAAATGACCTGGGAAAATTTAAAACCCCTTCCTTAAGAAATGTCGAATTAACAGCCCCTTATATGCATGACGGAAGGTTTGCTACCCTCGAAGATGTGATAGAACATTATAATTCTAAAGTACATAATACGGCTACCCTGGACCCTATTTTTTTCAAACCCAGTCACCTTTATGGATTACAGTTAACGGCACAAGATAAGATAGATCTGGTCGCATTTTTAAAAACCCTCACCGACACTACTTTCGTAAACAACCCGGCTTTGTCCCAACCTTAAATAAATGATATAAATCATACATCTTATTGATTTTTTTATCGTTATTTGTGTATAGCATTGCGTTATGACAGATTTTAAGGAATAAAAAAATGCTTTCTCTGACAAAAATGTTGAAAATGACTAATGGGATATTTTATTCCCTTTTTCATTTGCGGTATAAAGAATACTATACCAAAAAAATAAAATTTTGACAGATAAAAAGTGATTAATCCAAACAATGGAAAGTACAAATATTAAGTTAAAAGATAATTTTGATCGTGTTCACGATTATTTAAGAATTTCCTTAACTGAAAAATGTAATTTAAGATGTTTTTATTGTATGCCAGAAGAAGGAATTCCTCTTCGCGAGAATAGTGCATATATGAATAAGCAGGAATTATTGGCAATAGCAAACACTTTTATTGGTTTAGGAATAAACAAAATACGATTAACGGGAGGAGAACCACTCGTAAGAAAAGATGCGCATGAGATCATTACGGAATTAGGAAAACTCCCCGTTGAACTTGCCATTACTACTAATGGAATATTAGTGGATAATTTCATAGAAACTTTTAAGCAGGCAAACCTTAGATCAATAAACGTAAGTTTAGATACTTTACAAAAAAATAAATTCAGCGATATTACAAAGAGAAATTATTTCGAAAAAGTAATATCAAATATTGACCTTTTATTAAAGAATAATTTTCATGTTAAAATCAATGCGGTTTTAGTCAGAGATGTAAATGACAATGAAATAATTGACTTTATTGAATACACCAGAAATAAAAACATTCATTACCGTTTCATTGAATTTATGCCATTCGGAGGCAATAAATGGGATTGGAGTAAAGGATATTCCCATGATGAAATTCTCCGCACAATTGAAAACATTTATGCCAACAAAGTCATTAAACTAAAAGATAAAAAAAATGACACCTCAAAAAACTATAAAATAGAAGGCTTTGAAGGAACTTTTGCTATCATTAGCTCAATAACGAATCCCTTTTGCGATACATGTAACAGAATAAGATTAACCGCTGATGGTAAGATAAAAAACTGTTTATTTTCTAACAATGAAACAGATATTTTGACAAGTTATAGGATAGGGCAAGATATTAAGCCGTTAATTTTTGATGCGATCAAAAACAAGAAACAAAAACGTGGAGGAATGGAAACATTTGAAGACATTTCAAATCCGGATTTTAACAACAAAAACAGATCTATGATTTCCATTGGAGGCTAAAAAAATTTAATGAAAAATCCTATTGATTGAATTTAATATTTTCTAAAATGAAAAAAGAAATACAAGAACCTGCTACTATCTCAAAAAGTATAATGCATGAATACTGCTCCAAAGAATGGTGGGATATCATTGACGCAAACCAAAATGTAATTTCTGTTAAAAAGGGGAAAACCATTTTTAAGCAGGGCGACAAAGTAAGAGGGATCTTTGTTGTCAACAAAGGAAAAGTTAAAGTAAGCGTTATTGATGGAAACAAAAAAGAACGCATCCTAAGATTCGCTGGCGACAACAAAATACTAGGACATAGAGGTATTGCAGTAAACGCCTATCCTATCACAGCAACAGCATTAACAGATTGCACTCTTACTTTTTTATCGAACGATGTCTTTCTTAAATTAATTAAAACAAATCCGGATCTTTGTCTTTACCTGATCAACTTTTTGGCTGAAGAGATCAGAGAAACAGAAAACCGCTTGGTAAACCTTTTACAACTGGAAGTGAAAGAAAGAATGGCTAGTATCATTGTTACATTAGCTGAATCTTTTGGATTTGATGAAAATGAACCAACAAAATTATCCTATACATTATCCAGAAAAGACTTCGCCAGCATCTCTGGCGCTACCTACGAAACTGTTATTAGAACACTCTTTAAATTACAAACCAGCAAATTGATCTCGCTGATAGGAAAAGATATTCATATCACAAATCTCGGTGGATTAAAAACCTTAAAGCAACAATAATTATCCATTTGGGATCAATAATAATTTTTTCATAAAAAAAGCCCGATTCAATTTGTGAATCGGGCTTTTTATTTTTCAAAATATTTTATTAAACTTATTTATTTTTCCAGACAGGTTTACGTTTTTCCAGGAATGAGTTTATCCCTTCATTGGCATCAGCAGTTGACATTAATTGACCAACATACATTTGCTCCAACTGAGGAAGAAAATTACTTAAGATCTGGTTAAACTTAACGCGTGATGCCTTAACTGCAAAGCGAAGTGATGAAGCACTTTTTGGAAGTATATGCTGTTCTATCCAAAGATTCGTTTCTTGATCAAGACATGCTTTGTCTTCAAATACTTCGTTCAACAAACCGTACAACTTACCTTCGTCTGCAGAAATAGCTCTTCCGGTAAGCAACATATTTTCTGCTCTTGATAATCCAATTTTCTCAGGTAAAATAATCGATGCAGGAGGTGGAAAAACGCCAAGTATTACTTCAGGCTGACCTAATTTAGCTGTTTTATCAGCAAACATCTGATTACACATTATAGCTAACTCTAAACCACCACCAAGACACTGTCCACTTATTTTAGCCAATGTCGGAATAGCAAGATCCCGCAAGGTATAAAACAACTGATGAAAACCACGTAACATTGCAGCTGACATGTCCTTTTGGTGTTCTTCTACGCTTGCACCGAAAGAAAAATGCTTACCGGCTCCTTCAAAAGTGATCAACTTCAAATTATTGTTCTCCTTAAATGAATTTAAAAGAGTCTGGATCTCTTGCATCATCACATGATCAAGAATATTTCCTTTTCCATCATCTAAAATAATTTGCGCAACAGCACCATCGTGCGTATAATTCAATTTTATTCTTTCCATAGTTTCTTTTTTTTCAAAATTGTCGCGCATTTTTATTACTGATAAAACCCGCTCTGACAATTAATTTTTAAGCTTTTGCACTTTTATATTGAGGAGAAATGGTACGATGTAATTCTTCATTCCATTCGTGTCCTTCAGCTAACAATTGACGAAGTAAAATAAAGTCTACTTCTCGATCATCCTTTGGTCCATCATTAAATGCACGGAAGCCGGCTTTTGCCTCACTCATCATGTTCAATGCCAACCATTCACGGCTGCTTTCTTTATTTTTATCCCAATGCTCTAATTTTTTCTTACGAACTTCTGTAAGTGTTTTTGCCAAGCAATTAGGGAAGGTATATAATAATTTAGCGATCAGATCATTCACAGATTTATCTAATAATGATAGATCCACTTCACCTTTTGCCATAAGTTCTTTTCCTAATTTGGCTGCATCACCTGATTTCATGGTTCCGAAAACAAGTTTTCCAAATTCATCTGTGTGTTTATCCAAAACCACCAAAGGATTTGCAACAAATTTACCATCCACTTTTAATGCAGGGACAACATCGGTGATCATTCCAAAATTATACGCTTGATGAGCAGTCCATGGTTCACAAAGTGTCAAAGACATCATTGCGCGCTCTATACCTACATATAAATGTAAAAAGTCTGTTGCACCGCCAATAGCAGCGCTACCATGCTTAGGACCAGCTTGTCCGAAACGTGCTAAGTCACTTGCAACAGTATAATCACAAGCCATTCCAATCTCTTGCCCTCCACCAATACGCATTCCGTTTACACGACATACTACAGGTTTTTCGCACATCAAAATTGCAGAAACCATATCGTTGAACAAGCGCATATATTGGCTGTATTCCTGAGGATTTCCTGAATAATATTCTGCATACTCCTTGGTATTTCCGCCTGTACAAAAAGCTTTGTCGCCAACTGCTGTAAAAACAACAGCTACTACACTTCTGTCATTTGAGGCCTGACGGAAAGCCAAGATAATTTCCTTCACAGCTGAAGTAGTATATGAATTGTATTGCTTCGGATTGTTAAGTATTATCCATGCATTGAAAAGTCCTTTAATAGGCGTTCCATCTTTATCTAAACAAGGACGATTTTCAAAAATAATTTCTTTGAATGTAACATCAACGATGTTATGATTATTTAGTTCTTTCATTTTTTTATATTTTATGTTATTATATTTTAAAAAATCATTTTATACTTCTACAAACACTACTTGTTAAGAAAATCAGAAACTAATTATACAAGTTAAAGTCAGGTACTAAAATTGATCGTTTATCGTATTTATGCTCTAACGTATTTTTAAATACTTCATTAATTTTAGACATAGGAAATGTTTGAACAAAATCTTTTATCTCCAATTTTCCGGATGCAATTAGATCAACTACTTCTGGATACAACTCAGGTTTGCAACCCCATGTACCAATAAGCTTTGCATCAAATGCCATTAAATTACTCAAGCGTACTTCAAGCTTATTCATGGTAAAACCAACAATACTCAATGTTGAAGTAAATGTGATCAGGTTAAATGCAAGATCTTGACCTTGCGAAGTTCCCGAAAATTCAAATATCTTAAATCCGAATTTTGGAGCACCTAATTCTTTCGCGATCTCTTTTACTTTGCTTTTTATTTCTTTGATGTCAAGTCCTTTTGAATTTAAGGTAGCATCCACTCCATTCTTTTTTGCTTGTGCCAATTTTTCATCATTGATATCAATTGCCAGAACCTTAGCTCCCATTATCTTTGCGATCAAAGCACCATAAACACCAACACCACCAACACCGATAATAATAGCAAGATCACCCTTCTCCAACTCCGATTTTTTGATCACCTGATAAGGAGTAGAAATAGCATCAGCTATAACAGAAAGTTGTTCTAGAGAATATTTTTTTAATATTGAATCCGGTACAAGGCATAAATATTTATGTGGTACAACAATATGAGAAGCAAAACCTCCGTGAAAATCATTGCCAGGCATTAATTGATTCTGACACATATTACTTCTTCCTTTATTACATAATTCGCATTCTCCGCAAGGTAATACAGCAGGAATGATTACGTTTTTACCTTTTAAATGAGCGGGGCCTTCAATAACTGTCCCACTGATCTCATGACCTAAGGTTAAAGGCATTTCTTTTTTTGTACGAACACCTTCGTGCCAAAAACTAAGATCAGTATGGCACACACCACATCCGGCAATTTTAACTAGTGCCTCATTCTCATTTATTTTTGGCATTTCCGATTCAACCAATTTAAAATCAGTTTTCAGAGCGGTCATTTGCCATTGCTTAATATTGCTCATTATAATTTTGTTTTATAAATTAACATTTTCAAATAAAATTGCAGTTCCTTGACCGCCACCGATACAAGCAGAGGCTATTCCGTACTTAACTTTACGGATATTCATTTCTCTTGAAATAGTAAGTGATAAACGTCCACCTGTTGCAGCCAAAGGATGTCCAATCGCAATAGCTCCACCATTCACATTACAAATGTTTCTATCTAATCCTAATTCTCTCTCACAACCAATAAATTGAGCGGCAAATGCTTCGTTGATCTCAAATAATCCGATATCTGAATTTTTCAAACCGGTCATTTCCAACAACAACCTGATCGCAGGAACAGGACCTAATCCCATTACACTTGGATCAAGGGCGCTTGTTGCAGAAGCAAGAACTTTTGTAAGCGGCTTTAAATTATTTGCGGTAACAAAATTTTTGTGTGCAACAACAACCATTGCCGATCCATCCACAATTCCGCTAGAATTAGCTGCAGTCTGAACACCATCTTTCATAAATACAGATGGAAGTTTTGCAAGATCTTCTAAATTAGAAGGACGGATATTTTCATCCTTGATAAAATCTTTTGTTCCTCTAGGAAGAAAAACTTTTCTTGTATTCAAACCTACACCTTCAAACACAGCGGAATTCATAGCCAGAATCTCATCCTTAAAATAACCTCTCTCCACCGCAGCAACAGCTCTGTCAACAGAAAGTTTTGCAAAAACATTCGCATCATCTTTGCTGATATTATGTTTCTTAGCCACATTTTCTGCTGTACATCCCATTGGAACAGCAGCAGTATCATTTAACGCTTCCCATAGCATATCCACGAATCCAGGCTTACCTAAAGCGTATCCCATTCGATTTCCAAAAGCAGCTGTAGGTGAAAGAGACATATTTTCTGTACCTCCACAAAGTGCAGTACTAGCTTTACCAAGAGAAATCTGCTCTGCACCAGCGATAATCGTTTCGAAGCCGGAACCACAAATACGTTGTAACATCACAGCAGGAATACCAACAGGAATGCCTGCATATAAACTGATATGACGCGGAAGAAAATAAGTATCAGCAGAACTCTGACCAATATTTGCAACCATCACCTGATCAATGTCGGTAGGCTTTATCCCCGACTTTTCCATTGCACCTTTTGCTGCATAGATACCAAGATCCGTTGGGGAAATGGCTCCTAACGTTCCGCATAATTTCCCGAATGGAGTACGTGCTCCGTTTACTAAATATATGTCATCGTAAACAATTCCGATTCCTTTTTCTTTGTCATGAAAGCCTTTCATAATTGTATGTAGTTAATTAGTTATTTATTTGATTAAGTTTATTCGTTTTCAAACTGAACCATTTTTTAAATTATTTTTTCAATTTGTTTTGCCTTCATTTCAGATAATGCATGTTTCTTTGCAAGCAACGCTGCTCCAAAAGAAACTACGTATTGAGGGCTTTCAATAATCTGAATATCTTTATTAAACTTTTCGTTCAACAGATCCTTTAGATAAGGATGGTGTTCAACAACTCCGCCAATCATAAATGTTGGTAAAGCAGCTTCTAAACGCATTTTCGCGACTTTGTTGGCAATAGAAATGTAAACACCGCGTGAAATGTCCTCGAGAGACATTCCATCGAATATCCAATTCATAATTTCAGTTTTAGCAAACACCGTACAGAAACTATTCAGTTCTTTGTCATATTTTGAGAGCGATGCCAAGCTACTCATATCCTCAATATTAATATTTACTCTTTCGGCAATTTCGGATAAAAACGAACCTGTACCTGCCGCACATTTATCGTTCATGTAAAAATTAGCTACATTATTATCATCATCGCAATGAATAACTTTAATGTCTTCACCGCCAATATCAATAATATTTTTTGCTCCGGAATGAAAAAAAGAAACTCCTGCTGCCGCACAACTAATTTCGGTTTTAATGATATCGGTTTCAGTAAAATGTTTTCGTCCATAACCTGTTGCACAACTGCCGGTAATATTAAAATTAGATGCAATAGTTTGTGTTACATTTTTAAAAGCTTGTTTGTCATTCCCTAAGGTTGGTAAATAAGACCTAAAAACGGCTAACCCTTTTTCGTCAATCACAGTAAACTTAGCATAAGCCGAACCAAGATCAATTCCTAAAAAGAAGGACACGTTTTTATGTGAAATTGGATTGTACTCTTTATTTACTAATCCTCTTTCAAGAATTTTTTTGGTGACATCACCTGCTGCACCAGGCACTCTTGAAATAATATTTTTATTGGTCATTGCTTTGACCATATTGGTAAAAGACAAATTTAACGATGTCCGGATATAATGTTTACGACCGTATTCTACAATTTTACCGTTAAAATAATCGATCTCTGTTGGACGATTATTTATCAAATCTACAGCCAATGAAGGGAAATGGTCCCCTCCTTTTTTGAGATAACGCATACACTGACGAACAAAATCATCGGAAAAACGAATTTTTTCTGCCTCAGCAACATCAATACCTTCTTGAATTATTTGTTCAATTAATTCAATTGTATCAGGGTCATTCATCGCTTCCGCCATGGTTAAACGACCGACACCACACAAAGGGCTAAGGGCTGCATTTAAGATCGTTTTTTCCCAAACTCTTTTTACAAGATCAAAGGAATTAAGCGATTTGGTTTCCAATGAAACAGAAGTTAATAAATCTGCAATTTCTTTTGCTTTATCAGAACATGCATCATTTATAGAGCCGATATAGTTAGGAGGAGTAAAAAAAGTAACTTTTGTCGTATTTGGTGAAGAAGAATTTCCAGCAAAGTTCACTACAAAGCGCATTGTTTTACTTTCGCCAAAACCAGCTACCAAAAGCTGTTCAACATCAATTCCATTCTGGACAGAAATCACAGCTAACTTTTCTGTGTTTAATACCAGCGCCTGTTTCACTGCAGCAGAGGTATGATTTGATTTTAGCGCAAAAAATAAATAATCTGCATCCCATCCTTCTAACTCAGAAATTGAGTTGCATACTTTATCAAATTTAGCTTTTTGATTGATCACATTTTCAAGGACCAATCCTTCGTTTCTAATTTTGCTGGCTTTTGTTTCATTCACTTCACACAAAGCAACTTCGCAACCTGCTTCCTGCAATTTTACGGCAAGTATCATCCCAACCGGTCCGAGACCGATCACTGCAACTTTCAATTTATTTTTTTTGCTCATATTCGTTTGCTTTTTATAAGCTGATTTGCTAAGAAATCCAAAATTTTATAACTTCCGATTATCTTTTAAGCGGTCACTTTGGCGTCTTCAATCTGCTCAATAAAAGTTTCTATTTTCGTAATGCTTTGTCCTTCTGAATAAAAACGCAAATCGCATAAATCAGCTTCAATAATTAAGGTTGGAATTCCAAGTGCCTTCGTAATTCGCTGCGGCATACCAAAATTAGAATTGGAGTTATTAAAACAGGTTTTAGCATTATGAAATATCATTCCATCAATTCTAAAATCTTTTATTAATCGAGTCAATATTTTTTCTTTCGCTTCTTCACTCCGGTTGATAAAAATTTCGGTGTATGCTTTTGCAGATGATTCAAATGGATGATTAGGATCGAATGCGTCAAACACCCAACTGTTACAATATGTTGAAGCTACAACAGCCGCATTATTTTGAAGGAACAAGTCTGCCAATGGCCTTAATTTTCCCCAGATCGGCATTCCATCCCAGTAAATACGACACTTTTCTTTTTCCAAAAATCCAATTCCTTTTTCCAGATTTCCTTTTAGTTCGGATAAAAGTGTAGCATAATAATCTTTTGCCGCTTGTGTTCCTCTCAAAACAACGATAGGTCCCATGTGTATAGTGGCATCAAAAAAGCTGATTGGAGAAGGCGTTGAGGTCGCTGTCCACAAAACTTCTTTCCATAAATCAGTAGCCTCTTTACTTAGCCGGATCGTTTCTTTGAATTTATCCAAGTCAAATTTTTGTCCGCTAACTTGTTCGCAAGTCGGGATCATTGCTTTGAACTGTGCGGAAACATCGTCAATTTCTTTTTGTGTAACTTCATCAACGTGGCGGGGAGGTGTTATTCCCACAACTGGACAGTTAAATTCTCTTGCAAAATAAGTAAACCAATCTTGCACTTCTCTACATTGATTGGTATTAAAAACAATCAGATCGGGTTTGGGTGGAGTTTCTAAACCATAATGCTCAGTAAGTGGGGTCGATTTTTTCATATACGAACCTACATCAGCAGTTAAGTATGAACATATATTGTTCGAATAACCTAATTTAGTAGCTTCAGGAATAAAATCATTCGCTGTCCGTGTTGCTCCTAATAAAGCTCCATGGTTTTCTGGAAAGTGAACTTCAAATCCAAATGAACGAAGCAATTCTGCAGGGCCAACACTGGTACACCAGGCAATTTTTTTCTTTGTGTCTTTGAACCCAAGAAAATAATCTCCCATTATCTTCTTCATCAATTTTGCCGATTCAATTTTATACGGTTTTTTAATTTCTTGTTCCATTATGTTTAATGTGTTAATTCATTAATGTGAAAATTTTAAAATGTCTTATTTATAGATTCAATTTTCAAATTTTCAAATTACCTAATTTTAAAATTAAATTTTAATTCGTGCATCCACTACAAATGCTTTATCTTCAAATGCCATGATCGGATTGAGATCCATCTCTTCTATCATTGGAAGATCACAAACTAATTGTGATAATCGCTGAATTATTTCAATCACGCTAGCTTTATGAATTGCTTTTTCTCCACGGACACCATCCAATAATTTTGCAGCTTTTATTTTTGTAAGCATCTCTTTTGCTTCTACTTCTGTAACAGGAGCAATTTTAAAAACAACATCTTTCATCACTTCCACATAAATACCTCCTAGACCGAACATAATCAGATGTCCCAGATCTTTTTTTGCACTTACACCGGCAATTAATTCTCTGCCACCGGGAAGAAATTTCTGAATAAAATATTTCAGATCAGGTGCATTAAATTTTGCTTTCATTTTTTCAACCACTGCCCGAACATCTTCTGCATTTTTCAGATTAATCGCGACGCCACCCATATCACTTTTGTGTACCAACGATTCAGCATCCGCTTTAACAACAACAGGGAAACCAATTTCAGCAGCGGCTTTCACGGCATCATCAACTGAATTGGCAATACGCCAATCAGCAACCGGAATACCGTATTGCGCCAATAAATTATAAACCTGAGTTGAAGAAAGAAATGATTTACCTTCTTTTTTTGCTTCATTTATGATCGCTAAAGCCTTTTCTTTTTTTACATCCGAAAAGACTTTTGCTTCTCCAATATTTCTTGTGCTTACCTGATGATATTTATACAAAGCACCAAGCGCTTTTGCAGCGGTTGTAGGAAATGCATAACAAGGAACACCGCCATCTTTCATAATTTTGGTTGTAACCTGATAACGTTCCATACTTAGATTCGTCATGAAGTTACAAACGATCGGTTTCTTTTTCATCTTGTTAACTTCCACAATTTGTCGTGCTACTTCATCAGTATCCGTAAAAGGGGCTGTAACAAAATTTATATAGATCGCATCGATGGTATCTTCATTCATCAATACATCCAATGCACTTCTGAAATGTTGTCCCCCACCTGTGGCCACAACATCGATCGGATTGTTGATACTCGCTTCCGGCAACATGGTTGCCGTCAATATTTCTTTTGCTTTTTCAGATAATGGAGGCAGAACCATTCCTGCACTTACCAATTCATCCGTAGCAATAACAGCAGGTCCTCCTGTATTGGTAATAATCCCAACACGATTTCCTTTCGGAATAGGTTGAGTTGCGAATGCCATTGAGGTCTGGCACATTTCTTCTTCATTGTTAAAAGCAAGGATCCCAATTTTTTCAAAAATCAGTTCTGTCGAAATATCAACACCTGCCAATGAACCTGTATGAGAAGCAGCTGCTTTGGCTCCTTCTTCGGTACGTCCGGCTTTCATGGCAAGAATTGGTTTTTTCTTTGCAACCACCTTCGCCACATCCATAAATTCTTTTGGATTCGAAAATCCTTCTGTATATAAAATGATTGCTTTTGTTCCTTCATCTTCCCCGTAATAATTTACCACCTCAGGAATAGAAACATCACAAGCATTTCCATTGGAAGCATACATGCGCATTCCAATATCAAGGTCAAATAAACTTTGCATGATGAATGCACCAACACCTCCGCTTAATGCAACAATAGAGATAGAACCGGGTTTAGGAAATGTAAATGTAAAATCACAATATGCATTATATTCAGGATCACAATTGATGATACCTTGGCAATTCGGACCAAAGATCCTTACTCCATATTCTTTTGCTTTCGCAAGGAATTCTTTTTGCAAAGCCATTCCTTCTTCACCCATTTCACTGAATCCGGCAGAATTTATAATTACGGATTTAATACCTTTTTTTCCACAATCTTCTATTATTTGTGGAACAAATTTGCTGGGGATGATGACATGTGCAGCATCAATATCGTAAGGCACATCAAATATTGTAGGATACGCTTTTATTCCCCTGATCTCCGGTTCTTTCGGATTGATAGGATAGATAGGACCCTTATAACCGAAATGAACTAAATTTTTTATGATCACATTTCCAATTGAAAGATCTTTTGAAGAAGCGCCAATTATTGCGATTGATTTTGGTTTAAATAATGAATCTAACTCGTATTTTGTAGTATTTTTTATTTTTTTTAATTCTGCTTCCATGATCAACATCTTTTTGTTGGAATTTTAAAAAACAAATTATCTTTTTTAAAATTTTTGTCTTTCAAATTATTCATTAATTATTTTTATTATATATTTTCAATTTCTACAATAAGAAATATTTTTACTTTCGAAAACTTTTCACCGATTTCACAATTTGCATCATTCAGACAACCACTCAAGCATTTTCCTAACTCATTAACATCTCTCGGACAGAAACAACCATCCAATGGTGAAATTTCATAATTAGGATGCGTAAGCGAATTCATATTTGGGAATAATATAGCCACAGGAAATTTACCGTCGGCTCCAATAACTATTGATGAAGAAACATAATGACACTTCCCCTCGATTACCATCTTCATATCAGAGGCAACCAAATTTTCAGTAGTTGAAACTTGGGGATCATTATTCTTATACTTCAGTATTTTTATTTTTGAAGAAGAAACTTCGACAATGGCATTTGTAGAATACCATCCATCAGGTGAAAACGAATTTTTGTATGTCGGGTCATTCTTATAATAGTCGAAGATCTCTTTAGTTACTTTCACTTGCAGTTCTCCATCAACAGCCAAGCGACCTTGCACGTTCTGAATAGCGCCACCTAATTTATTTTCCGACTCTGGATACTGCATTATTAAATTATTTTATAATTAATAATTTCTTTTTCAAAAGATCTTAATCAAACAGAAACACACCTTCAAACATTATAATTTTCGTTATTAATATTTTGTGTTATTTTTTCTTGTTGACCTATTAAAACAAAGAAAACAAATATCATCATGAATATTTGTTTTCTTTGAGTTGTATTAGTTAGAATGAACTAATTCTTTTTCTTTCAATTTATAATGACGGAAGCCACCCCACAATGCTGCACCGATAGCTCCTGAATAAATAGCATCAGGATGTGAAATAAATTCGAATACTTTTTTCTTATTGTCAAGGGCTAATTCCTCAACAGCTTGGATCATTCCCTCGTTCATTCCCATTCCACCAACTAAAACAATTGGTGTTTCAGTATTAAGTGAACCTAATAATTTTATGACCCGTTGAGCGATCGACAAATTAATTCCTTTTACAATATTAGGAGTAGACAAACCTTTGGATACTAAATTTATCACATCTGTCTCAGCCAACACAGCACAAATACCGGATGGGATTTCAGGATTATCAGCCTTCAAAGAAATTGCACCAACTTCTTCAATTGCCAAACCTAAATAGCGGGAAATATTTTCAATGAACTGTCCGGAACCGGAAGCACACTGACCAGTCATTTTATAGTCCATCACTTTTCCTCTTGGATCGATCTTGATAGCACGCACATATAATCCCCCCATATCAACTACTGTTTTAGCAGTTGGAGCAAAAAAGATACCTCCTCTTGCATGAGAAGTCATACTATAAAAGTGACCTGTCTTCTTTTCAACCATTTCACCTTCACCTGTTGAAGCTAAGTAAGCTATGTCCTTTTCATAATTCAGTTTGTTACGTTCAAGGATCACGTCAACAGCATCCACTACAACATCTTTCGGGTTACGCTTTCTGATCTTTTCAGTTTGTTTGTCGACTAATTTATGATTTCCGGATTTATGATCGTAAACCATCAATACTGCTTTTACGTAGCTTCCGCCAACGTCAACTCCCATTGTATAAATTGATTTTTCCATTTGTAGTTTATTTAAACATTTTTAAATTCATTGTATTTAATCAGTCAGCAGCATGTTTTCCGGTTTTCAGAAAACATATTGGTCTGAAATAATTAATCTGCTAATTGTGATGTTTTTGTTTTTGGCAGATCAGCACTGATATTTCTTCTTGCAAACATGGCACCACCTAAAGCTCCCATAAATATTGAATCTGTATGAATATTCATTGTTACTTCTCCATAAGAATCTTTTACCATCTGTTTAACATATTTCAAAACTGCCTGATTACGAGCAACACCACCTGTGAAAGTAAACTCATTCCTAACTCCACCGGAACGTGCGATAAGAGACATGGCACGTTGAACAATTGCTTTATGCAATCCAGCAAGGATATTCGGACGCTCTTCGCCATTATGCAAAAGTTCTTTTACTTCTGCTCCTGCAAATACTGTACATGTTGAACAGATCGTTGTTTCTTTTGTTGCACTATTTGCTTCCGGCCCAAGTTCGTTCAATGACAAACCAAATTCATCAGCGATGTATCCCAAATATCTACCGCAACCTGCAGCACATCTGTCATTCATGTGAAAGCTCGTTACTAAACCGTGACTATCAACCTGGATCGCTTTAGTATCTTGTCCACCAATGTCCAATACAGTTCTTGTGTTCGGGAAAATTGCATGAGCACCATAAGCATGGCATAGTATTTCTGATTTGATGCAATCTTCAGGGAAAGGCAATAATGCTCGTCCGTAGCCGGTACCAACCATTTTCGCAATATGAATCTCTTGTCCAGCAATTGTTTCAATGTGTTCTCTCAACGAAAACTCAACATTTTTGTAATTATCTTTTACTGCATTTAGCTCTGCATAATACCAATCCTCTTTGCTTCCATCTTCTTGTTCATCAGCCAGTCCTTTGTATTTTTCTTCTAAAACTGTCATTGATTCCAAAACAAGTTCTTTGAAATTAAAAAGCACCATTTCATTTTCCACAGGAGTAATGCTTTTATCGAAAGCAAGCATAAAAGGTTCATAAAACTCTCTGCCGATTTTTCCAACTTCAAGGTTATATTTTTCACTAACAATGTCGCGGAAGAATTGATTCTTTGAACCCAGGTCACCATAAATAAATTCACTTCTGATCTGTGGCCGTATAATTTCAAGAATCTCGTCTAGTTTTTTAACAATAGCATCTTTATTACTATATGTAAATTCAGAAACGGTTTTCTTTAACATTGCTTCCAAACTTTCCATTCTGCGTTTAAATTGCTGATATTGGAAAACAGTACGAATGTCTGCCATATATTTTTTAAACTCCGGTTTGGCTTCCATGTCTTGCTTGATCTTATTCGACAATAGCGTAAACCGTGCATCATAAATTGCCTCTTCTCTTGCAATATCTGCAGCTACTTTATAATTAGCTCTGGTATTGGTAATTCCTCTACCAACAATTACATCCTGATCATTTATGATAACAGCTTTTGATGTTGTTGAGCCTAAGTCAATTCCTAAATAGTATTTATTCATGATTAATGGATTTTAATATTCAAATATTATTTTTCTGATTTTATTAAACTTTTTCTTCTTCTTTTATCATTTTCCGTTGTTCCAACATTTGGAAATAAGATTCCAATCTGTTTTTGATATTAGAATACGAGAAATAACGAGGGTCAACAAGATCGGATTCAATGAATCCAACAGGAACCTCTAATCTATCTTCAATTTCACGCATCATTCCCAACTGACCGGCTGAAAAAGAATTACAACTCTTGATAGAATTTGTAACATATCCGTCGGCCGAATATTCGGTAATACATTTTGATAACAGATCGATACGTTGAGGAATATTTAAATTGGTATAACAATTCATGCAATATTCAGCAAGAGCTTCCAATGGTCTTTCAGGATCATGTCTCCAGCCCAGATCATAAACACCTCCCACTTTCGTGTAGGAAGACGCAACGATAACAGCTCCCATATCATAGAAAATTTTCCAAAATTCGCGGAAACTTGTCCAGTTAGGAGGACCTTCAACTACCAAGCGATATTTCTCTTCTTTCATTTCTCCTTCCGGAGTGATAGGACCTAAACCTAAACGAATTCTCTCAAGGATCTCGCTATACAATTCTTTGTAGTAATCTACCGCCTTTTGAGTACCTCTGAATCCGATATTGATAGGACCAATGTAATATACACCTGCAAAATAAGCATCGATAGGAGATGGTTTATTTTTAGTCGTATCAAATATTTTTGCGATCAGATCTTCTGCTTGTCTTGATAATTCCAAGTGCCGCTTTAATTTCGCTTCGTCATATTTTATTCCGGTAACCGCTTCCATTTGGGGAATTACTTCCTCTTTAAATTGTTTCACCATGTATTCGGTCATTTCAGGGGTCATCACAGCATTTTCCTGATAAGGAGTATGAACCATAATCACTTTAGCATTTGGATATTCTCTTTTCAAAGTTTCAAACCATTTAAGGAAAGTAAAACATCCTGTGTAACTCAATAACAAAATATCCGGTTCAGGAATTTTTTGACCGGTTGGTCCGATGTTACCTTTCATCATCATACCAACATCACATTTCACATAGGTACAAACATCTTCTGAGTGAGCATTTTTTTCTGCTTCTTTAATGTATCCTGCAGATTTTTTTCGCATCGCACTTTGCAATGCGTTAATTTCCGGATATACCGGTAACATATCAAATGTTCTGATCAGTTCTGAAAGATTTCCGGGAACGAATGTGTAACAAACTTTTTTACCAGTTTCTTTTGCATTCGCTAAATCATTAAAAAGCCCTTCAATCATTTCTTTTTGAAGAATCATGCTTTTTTCTTTTTGCGCTTCTTGTGACATATCTTTAGTTTATTTTTGTTAAAGAATAATTATTATTTAATTGCAACAACCGGTTCATCTTCCCACAATTTGATGGAATCGGAAAACGCACCTACTTGTTCTTTGATCACTTTATATTGATTGATATTTTCGCTATACTGGAATGCGATGTAACGAATTCCTAATTTATTGAATGCATTTTGGAATATTGGAGCATCTAATAAACTTGGGTCACAGAAACTCGCAGAAGCAAATATTACTCCGTCAGCACCACGATTCTTAACGATCTTTGCCAATCTGTATTCTTTAGGATTATGAACATCATAAATTGAAGAAGAATACTGACTTTGGAAAATATAGGAATTAGAAATTGCTTCCAAAGGATTTTTGGTTTTGGCGTCAATGTCACCAAGTATCATTCTTGAACCCAACATATAGTCATCATCTACCACGTAACAACCAGCTTCTTCAATGGCTTTGATCAATCCCATTGCAGGTTGCTCACAAAATGCACCTGAAATAACCACTTTAACTTTATCCTGAGGAATACCGATATTTTGTTTGATATGACTGCAAACTTCTTCCAGAATTGCGTTATGCTCTTCAACCGGGATCACAGTACCTGCTCTTACAATGTAATAAACGTCTTCAATACTTAATCTCCAAGGAAACTCCTGGCGGATATCGTAGATGAATTCGATCATCTGACGGTTCTTATTGTAAAGATCGATCGAATGATTCAATTGTTCTGTTGTAACATCAAGTCCGTTAATCTCTTTGATATATTTCAAAACGTGTTGCATCTCTTGTTGGTAGAATACACCACCGATCTGAGGCAAAAAGTTTTGAGGAAAATCCATGTATTTCACAAACTTTCCAATGTTCAACTGCTTGAACATTCCCGAAAGGTTACGGATAACATCACATATTGAAGGGAAAATAAATCCATCAAAATGATCCATATGCTTGTCTAGGGCAAGTTCCATGATACTTCTCGGAATATGGCAGATATAAGACTGATAATATGCATCTCCCTTGATAATCTGTTTGCGATCTCCACCACCGAAAATCCCAACAGGCAAACCACCGGCAGCATGTATTATTTCACGAGGAAAATAGATTGGCATATAGCCAACTATTACTCTACCCTTTTTTTCATCTTTCCAATTTTTAGCACGTGTAAAATTCAGATCGAATGAAAGTTGTTTGCACTCTTGTATTATTTCGTTTAATGGCTTCATTTTTTGAAGATATTTTGTTATTAATTAATTAAATTATTGACATTTTGCACAAATTCTACTGTCACAAAGTTATTTTTGTAATACTACTCAAACTATGATTATTGTCATAATTTAGAAGATTTATAGGTCCTAAAAAATATTGCAAATGCCTTGCAAACAAGGTTTATTGTGGGAAGGTCAATGGGAATGAGAATATTAACTAAAAAAGGGTCTTAGCTATCTGATTTATTAAAAAATATCGGGTAAAATCTAAAATTTACAAATCTGAACAAATCATAAATCGGGTAAGTAAAATGATAGGAGGTAAAATATTTTAAGAAAAAATATTGCTCGAATTAATAGTATCGGAAAATTAGTTTCCCATCAGGATAGAAATTATTTTCTTATTTTTTTCGGCAATACCAATAGTTATTCTCAAAGATTTAGCTTGTCCGAAAACTTTCATATCACATATTACTATTCCCATCTGAAAAAGTTTAGAATAGAATTTATCTTTTTCCTCATCCTTATCAAACCATAAATAAATAAAGTTTGCATGGGAAGAAATCGCATTATAGCCAAGCTTAAGCAATTCGTCAAACAAATATTCCCTTTGTTGTGTATTTGATACTACAGATCTATTAATAAAATCAATATCGGATAAGGCGGCAATAGCAGTAACAGGAGAAAGATAATTTACAGAAAAAGGAATTTGCTTTTCATTCATCCTTGCTGCAATTTTTTCTTCCATGATACCGTAGCCGATCCGTAAACCAGCTAATCCATATATTTTTGAAAAAGAACGTAATATGATCAGGTTCGGATATTTCTTCTGAAGTTCAAAGGAATTCGGGAAAGATTTATCTGTAACGTATTCTGCATACGCTTCATCTATAACGACAATGATATTTTTTGAAATTTTACATAGAAAATTTTCCAATTCGGAATGCGAAATTATTGTTCCTGTCGGGTTATTAGGATTTGCAATAAATATTAATCGTGTATTTTCATTGATAAAAGGTAATAAATTTTCAGGCACACAACGATAATCATTAAGTGGAGCAAAATGACATTTACGTTTATGAAATTCAGAAAACTGACCGTATGCAATAAAACTCTTTTCAAAAGTCAACACCTCTTCACCTTCACCAACCAGCGT
>CANJPX010000038.1 GCA_947476185.1 Bacteroidota bacterium | reverse complement strand
TATGTTCCCGGTTTTGAAATATCTTCTTTGTCATAGAATTCGCGTTTGTGGTTCAGTAACCAAAAAGGTTCTTTACTTTCAGAAGATTTTTTTAGCTCCGAATCGTCTCCATACTCCATTTCCAATTCTTCCGTTCTGTAAATTTGAAACCTTTCATACGTTGGAAGCAAGCTTCCTCTTGCCTTTAATAAGATATCAGGGATTTGATCGTTTAAATATGAAAATACAAATCGGATCAATTCTTCCATAAAACTCATCACAAATTCTTTGTTCTTGTTGTTGAATTCAAAATCCACTTGCGTGAATTCAAATAAGTGTCTTCCTGTATCTCCTCTGTCTTCCATTTCTAATCTTACGTTAGGCGAAACAATATAAATGGCACTTAATTCAGGATTCATTAATGCAAGTTGTTTGTGAAATATCATGGATTTTGTCAAGCTCCATTTTTGATTCGCATATTCTATGCTTGCATCCACTACACTGTGGTTTAATGGATCCGTTATTGGTGATAACATCAGTGGCATCATTTGAACCATATTTTTTTGAAACATGAATTCATGCGTTGCTCTGATAATTCCTTGTTGGATCTGAAGTATATCTTTGATCCCAGGTTTCTGAATTTTTTTTAGTGTTTCAGTTAACACATCTGTTTTCTCTAAAATTAATGTTTCCATTTCATTGAATTATTTTATTTGTTAATCGATGCAAATGTATATTGTTTGTGTATTGATTTGTAAAAACGTAACAAAATGGCTTAATTATTATTAAAATGATAAAATATGACAATAAATATTATATTTGTGATAAAATAGATTTCTATTTATGGCCCAAAATTCTCAAATCGATAAATTGGATAAACAGATACTTTCAATGTTAATGAAAGATTCTACAATTCCTTATACTGAAATCGCCAAAGAGTTGGTTGTTTCGGCCGGTACAGTTCATGTCAGGATGAATAAGTTGATTGATGCCGGAGTGGTGCGTGGTGCTCATTTGGAGATCGATCCTGCAAAAATAGGTTATGATGTATGTGCCTTTTTAGGAATATTTTTGGAAAAAGGTTCTGAGTACAATGATGCAGTCACTCGGTTGAAAAAGGTGCCGGAGGTTGTTGAATTGCATTATACAACGGGTGTTTACAGTATGTTTGCTAAGATCGTATGTAGGGATACTCAACATTTGAGGGAAGTTTTAAATGAACATATTCAAACCATCAAAGGAGTGCAAAGAACAGAAACCTTTATTTCCCTTGAAGAGAGCATAAAGCGGCAGGTCGAGATCAAAGATAAAAGAGTCCGCTAAATTTATTTTTAAAATAAATTTGTTTTGTATTTATTTTCTACATTATCTTTGCCTCAGATTTAAAACAAAAATGACTTTACATAATTTATATTTCTTCTTTCCTTTTTATCCGGGTTCTATACGGGACACCGCAGGGAGAGTAGTATGTAAATAATACAAAACATAATAATCAACCAAAGGCGAGTCCCGATAATATCGGGACTCGCCTTTTTTTATTCACCAATCAATCAGAAAATAATAGTATGCGGAATTTTAAAGTAGCAATTTTCGGAACAGCGGCATCGTATCATGATCTGGCCGCGCAAAAATTTTACGGGCAAGAAGTAGAAACGGTTGAGTGTTTTACATTCCGTCAGTGTTGTGAGATGTTGAAATCAAATGAAACTGATTATGCCGTGATGGCGATTGAAAACTCTTTGGCAGGAAGTATTTTATCAAATTATAATTTGATAGATGAATACCAATTGAGAATAATCGGTGAACAATATTTGAAGATCGAATTACATTTGCTTGTATTGGAAGGAGTGAAAATAGAGGAGATAGAATACATCCATTCGCATCCTATGGCTTTGGCGCAGTGTTCGGAATTCTTAATTAATTATCCTCATATTAAGATCATTGAGCAAGGCGATACAGCCTCTTGTGTTAAAGATATTCAGAAAAAAGGAAATAAAAATACAGCAGCTATTGCAAATGTGTTGGCTTCCGAATTATATGATGTGCCTGTTTTGTTTTCGAATATCGAAAATAATAAACAGAATTTTACACGATTCATTATTCTTTCAAAAGGAGATTCAAAACCGGCAAATCCGAATAAAGCATCTGTTTGTTTTCGTTTGAAACATGAGGTTGGTGCTTTGGCAGATATTTTAACTGTTATCAAGAGAAATGGATTGTCTCTTTCTAAGATCCAAAGTGTACCTGTTTCCGGAGAGCCAAACGAGTATTCATTTCATACCGATGTTGAATGGGACAAATATGAAAGTTTTCAGAAGGCGATGAAACGAATAAAAACTTCAACAAATACATTTTCTGTTTTAGGCGAATATGTAAAAGCAACTATTAATTAATCCATTTGTAAAAAAATACAATGAAACCGATAATGAATATTACTCCGGTATGTAACTGGTTACAAGATGCAAAACGACCACTTATTATTAGCGGTCCTTGTAGTGCAGAATCTGAAACACAAATGTTAACAACTGCAAAAGCGATTGCAGCAATTGATAAAAAAATAATTTTCCGGGCAGGGATTTGGAAACCCCGAACCCGTCCGAATGCTTTTGAAGGTGTTGGAAGTAAAGGATTAGAATGGATGAAAACTGTGAAAGAACAAACAGGGTTATTGACGGCCACAGAAGTAGCCAATGCAAATCACGTTGAAGAATGTTTGAAAAACAAGATCGATATTCTTTGGATCGGTGCACGAACAACTGTTAATCCTTTTTCTGTTCAGGAAATTGCTGATGCATTAAGAGGAACTGATATTCCTGTATTCGTAAAAAATCCTGTGACTCCTGATCTGCAATTGTGGTTGGGGGCACTTGAGAGAATAAATCAAGCCGGGATAACAAAGCTCGCAGCAATTCATCGTGGTTTTCATTCACATGCGATCACCCCTTTTCGTAATGATCCGAAATGGGAAATAGCAATTGAGCTGCGGACACATTGTCCTGATTTACCGATGATCTGCGATCCTAGTCATATATGCGGGAATACTGAATTGATCCCATATGTTTCGCAGAAGGCTATGGATATGGATATGCACGGATTGATGATCGAAACGCACTGTATGCCCAAAATGGCGTTGAGTGATGCAAAACAACAATTGACACCCCTGCAGCTCGCTGACCTGATCGACCGTTTGGTTGTGCGTAAAGCGCATTCTGAAAATAATGAATTCAAAAATAAGTTAGAGCTGCTCCGTGAATCTATTAATAAAACGGATGAAGAGCTGTTACAAGTATTAATGAGCAGAATGCAAATGGTTGAAAAGATCGGGGTTTATAAAAAAGAAAATAATGTTACGATCTTGCAGACAAATCGCTGGGAAAGTCTTTTAAATGAACGTTTAAATTCAGCTTCCATGATGGGGTTAAGTGAAGTATTTGTACGTTCTTTATATTTACTGATTCATGAAGAATCAATTCGGAAACAAAATGAAGTGATGAATTTTTAAAAACTTTTAAAAAATGAAAATTACAATTATAGGATGTGGTAATATGGGTTTAATTTATGCCCGTGCATTTTTGAAATACAATATTGTTTCGAAAGAAAATTTGTTGCTTGCCGAAAAAAACGAAACAAGGAAAGCCGAATTATTGAAAATCGATATAGGTAAAGTTTGTGTCGTAGATGATAAAAGGATCTCAGAAAGTGACATTGTTATTCTGGCTGTAAAGCCTCAGGATTTTAACGATGTGAGTGTGGGGTTAAAAAAAGTATTAACCTCCGATAATATCATTGTTTCCATAATGGCAGGCATGAGGCTTGAACAAATTGAAAGCGTGTTGAATCAAAAGAATATCATCAGGGCAATGCCAAATTCTCCGGCTGAATTGGGGATGGGGATGACAGCTTTTTCTTCCAGTAAAGACATGCCTATAGAGCAAATCCGGAAAGCGGAGAATTTACTGGCAACTACAGGAAGGACTGTTTTTTTTGAAAATGAGGAGCTGTTAGATGCGGTAACTGCATTGAGCGGAAGTGGTCCTGCTTATTTTTTTTATGTAGTAAAACACATGATAGAAGCCGGAAAAAAAATGGGCTTTGATGAATCAACATCTGCAATGCTTGTAAAACAAACCATGTTAGGTTCTTATCATTTGATCAATAATGCAAATAAATCATTGGACGATCTGATAAAAGCAGTTGCATCAAAAGGCGGAACAACAGAAGCTGCACTTTCTGTTTTTAATGAAAAAGAAGTGGGAGAGAATTTACAAAATGGAATTGTAAAAGCGAGGGATAGGGCAATGGAGCTATCTAAATAGAATAAAATTATTTTTTATTTTTATTCTTCTGCTTTATATTCATCAGGTTCTATATGTATTAAAACGTGCCCTAGTTCTGGGATCTCTAGTCTCAATGTGTCTTTTAGTAAATGCGAAATTTCATGTCCTTGTTTTACAGTTATGTTAGCGTCAACTGTTGCATGTAAGTCAACGTGATATTTCATTCCGGACTTTCTAATGAAGCATTTTTCGGTATTTATCACACCTTCAACTTTATCAGAAACGTTTCTTATTTCATCTACTAGATCATCGTATACATGCTCATCCATTATTTCTCCAAGTGCAGGTCGGAAAATTAAATAACTGTTGTAAACAATAAAACCTGAAGCAAACAATGCAGCCCAATCATCTGCTGCTTCGTACCCTTTTCCAAAAAATAACGCAACAGAAATTCCGATGAAAGCAGCAATAGATGTAATAGCATCGCTTCTGTGGTGCCAAGCATCAGCTTTTAAAGAGGAGCTATTTGTTTCTTTACTTTTTTTTATTACTATTTGAAACGATATTTCTTTCCAAATAATGATTGTTCCAAGAATAAAAAGGATCCAAGATTTTGGCAAGTCATGTGGTGTTCCAATATTTATAATACTTTCATATGCGATTATAGATGCAGAAGTAATTAAGAAACCAACAACAAGAAATGTTACAAGAGGTTCGGCGCGCCCGTGCCCATATGGATGGTTTTTATCGGCAGGCTTATTTGAATATTTTATTCCAAATAAAACCAGAATGGAAGAAAATATGTCTGCAGTTGATTCTATTGCATCTGCTATAAGTGCATAGGAATGACCAAAATATCCGGTAAGTCCTTTTATTATTGCCAAGCTCGTATTGCCAATGATACTGAAATAGGTTGCTTTTATTGCTGTCTGTTCGTTAGAGCTTGTTGTCATTTTTTGTTTTTTATTATAAAACGCAAACACTTTTAGGAAATGTCATCGTATCAATACTTCTATTTTCAATTGAATTCCTTGGGAAGTAAGTGTAAATTTATTTGATAAATGTAGTAAAAAAATGCCTTAAATTTGAATAATTAACCAAACGTATTCATATGTCACTCATTACCACATTCGAAGAATATAAGGAGCAATACAAAAAAAGTATAGAGCAACCGGAACAATTCTGGGCAGAGCAGGCTGAACAATTTGTTTGGAAAAAAAGATGGGACAATGTTCTTGATTGGAATTTTGTAGAGCCGAAAATTGAATGGTTCGCAGGAGGGAAATTGAATATTACCGAAAATTGTTTGGACAGACACTTAGCAGAACGCGGTGATCAAGTTGCCTATTATTGGGAACCTAATGAACCGGGAGATAACCCTTTTCAGTACACCTACAGCGAGTTACATGAGCAGGTTTGTAAATTTGCAAATGTATTGAAAAAGAACGGAGCGAAAAAAGGTGATCGCATTTGTATTTACATGCCGATGGTGCCTGAATTAGCAGTTGCCTTGCTAGCTTGTGCAAGGATCGGAGCGATTCATTCAGTCGTTTTTGGTGGTTTTTCAGCTTTAGCACTTTCAGGAAGAATTCAGGATTGTGATTGCAATATTGTGATAACAAGCGATGGTGCTTATCGTGGTGCAAAATCAATTCCCATAAAGGATGTTGTTGATGAAGCATTGGAAATTTGTCCATCGGTTAAAAAAGTAATTGTTGTGGAGCGAACCAATTCCCCAATTAAAATGGTTGCCGGACGTGATGTATTATGGAGTGAAGAAATGAAAGAGGCTTCTTCAGATTGTTTGGCTGAAGCCATGGATGCTGAAGATATATTATTCATCCTTTATACTTCAGGGTCTACCGGAAAACCGAAGGGGGTTGTGCATACTTGCGGTGGTTATATGGTATATACACATTACACTTTTGAAAATGTATTTCAATATAAAAAGGATGAGGTCTATTGGTGTACGGCTGATATTGGCTGGATAACAGGTCATTCTTATATTGTTTATGCTCCCTTATTAGCGGGAGCAACTTCTGTTATGTTTGAGGGTATTCCTACATATCCCGATGCAGGCCGTTTTTGGCAGGTGATAGACAAATATAAAGTGAACATTTTTTATACTGCCCCAACAGCCATTCGGGCGCTTGAAGCAGCAGGATTAGATTTTGTGAAACCCTATAAGCTTGACTCATTAAAAGTGCTTGGAAGTGTTGGAGAACCCATCAATGAGGAGGCTTGGAATTGGTACAATGTAAATATTGGGAAAGAAAATTGTCCCATCGTTGATACCTGGTGGCAAACAGAAACCGGTGGAATATTAATTTCTCCATTGGCCGGAATAACCAAAACCAAACCAAGTTTCGCCACTTTGCCTTTACCCGGGATTCAGCCTGTTCTGGTTGATGATAAAGGGAATGAGATCACCGGGAATGGTGTGGAAGGCAATTTATGCATCAAATTTCCATGGCCCTCTATTATCCGTACCACATATGGTGATCATGAGCGATGCAGACAAACCTATTTTGCAACTTATCCCGGATTATATTTTACTGGTGATGGTTGCAAACGCGATCTGGATGGGTATTATCGAATTACGGGAAGAGTGGATGATGTGATGAATGTTAGCGGACATCGCATAGGAACTGCAGAAGTAGAAAGTGCGATCAATATGCATGTGGATGTTGTAGAATCGGCTGTCGTGGCGTTTCCTCATGATATAAAAGGACAAGGGATCTATGCCTATGTGATCTGTACAAATAAAAATAAAAGTGCAGAATTTTTAAGGCTGGAAATTATGGCGGAAATAACGAAATTAATAGGCCCAATTGCAAAACCTGATAAAATTCAAATAGTGAGCGGATTGCCCAAAACAAGAAGTGGAAAAATTATGCGAAGGATCTTACGGAAAATAGCCGAGGGTGATATCAATAATTTGGGTGATATTTCAACTTTGCTCGACCCCTCTATCGTAGAAGAGATAAAGGCCGGAGCGTTATAAACTCTAAAAATTGTTAAAACTTTTATTCTTACTTTTTTTGCCTTATCTTCGTTTCTTAATACGTAATCGTGTCGGATAGTCTAGTAATAATACCAACTTATAATGAAAAGGAAAATGTGGAGCGAATGATTCGCAAAGTGTTTTCTTTGACTTTCCCTTTTCATGTTTTGATTGTAGATGATGGTTCTCCTGATGGCACAGCAGATATTGTAAAACGATTAATGGCCGAGTTTCAAGGGCGGCTTTTTATTGAAGAACGCAAAGGTAAATCGGGCTTAGGGACAGCATATATACACGGTTTTAAATGGGCCTTAGAAAAAAAATATGAATATATTTTTGAAATGGATTGTGATTTTTCACACAACCCGAATGACTTGATTCGTTTGCGTGAAGCTGCTGTTAATGGTGCTGATGTTGCAATAGGATCCCGTTATGTTAAGGGAGGCAAAATTGAAAATTGGCCGAAAGGAAGAGTATTGATGTCGTATTACGCATCCGTTTATGTTCGGATGGTGCTTTGGGTGCCTATCCACGATACAACTGCAGGATTCAAATGCTATAGGAGAAAAGTTCTTGAGCAAATCGATTTTAATGCAATAAAATTTGTTGGTTATGCATTTCAAATAGAAATGAAATACACCGCATACAAACTGGGATTCAAATTGGTTGAAGTACCAATTACTTTTACTGATAGAGTGGAAGGGGCTTCAAAAATGAGCAAAGGGATTTTTAAAGAAGCCTTTTGGGGTGTGTTGCAAATGCGTTTCAAGAATATTTCAAAAAGGCATATATAATAAAATAGTTTGCATATTCATATTCTATAAATCAAAATTCTTAAATATGAAAAAGATAATTTTACTTTCCGCAATCTTTTATTATCAGGTTTCATTTTCTCAAAATGAAAATCATTTAAAAAATATAACTCAATTAACTTTCGGTGGAGACAATGCTGAAGCATATTTCAGTTTTGATAATAAAGACCTTTCTTTTCAGTCGAATTACAAAAAATGGGGTGTGAATTGTGATCAGATCTTTTTAATGAAAATTGCTGATGCAGCAAAAGATACAATGTATAAACCTGCGGAAATCAGTACAGGAAAAGGAAGAACAACTTGTGCGTTTTTTATGCCGGATAATAAAAATATCCTATATGCTTCTACTCACAAATCAGGTGACAATTGTCCGGAGACTGGTGATCTGAGAAAGAACGGAAAATATTTGTGGAATGTTTTTGAATCCTACGATATTTTTATTTCAGACCTGAAAGGAAATATTACAAAACAACTTACAGATTCAAAGGGTTACGATGCTGAAGCAACAGTTTCTCCAAAAGGCGATAAGATAGTTTTTACTTCAACCCGCTCAGGTGATCTGGAATTATGGACAATGAATATCGATGGCACAAATCAAAAGCAGATCACAAATGGATTAGGATATGATGGTGGAGCCTTTTTTTCTCCTGATGGAAAAAAACTTGTATTTCGTGCTTCACGTCCACAAACTGATGCTGCAATAAAAGATTACAAAGATCTCCTTGCTCAGGGACTGGTTGCGCCTAGTGATATGGAAATATACACATGCAACATCGATGGCAGTAATTTGAAACAAGTCACACATCTTGGTAAAGCAAATTGGGCGCCCTTCTTTTCTCCCGATGGTAAAAAAATTATTTTCTCTTCCAATCATAAATCTCAAAATGGTTTTAATTTCCAGTTATTTACTATAAATATTGATGGAACGGGCTTGGAACAAATTACAACTGAAAGTGTATTCAATGCCTTTGCGATGTTTTCGCCTGACGGAAAAAAATTAGTTTTTTCCTCAAATAGAAATAATCATGGAACACATGATACAAATGTTTTTATTGCAGATTGGCAAGATTAACGAGTAAAAAATAAATATATGAAAAAATATCTGTTAGTTATTGTTGCAATATTTTCTCTTCTTCTTTCAGTTTCTGCTCAGGAAATTAGCGCAGTTGAATTAAAGAATCACATTACTTTTTTGTCGAGTGATAAATTAAATGGCAGGGAAACGGGCAGTGCTGATGAATTAATTGCTGCCAATTACATCCGAGATTATTTTATTAAATATAAAATTGCTCCAAAAGGAAAATCAAACACTTATTATTTTCCATATACTTTCAACAAACCAAAAAATCCTCACGATACTATTGGCAGTGAACCTGTTTCCGCAATTAATGTAGTGGGATATCTTGATAATGGAGCCGAATATACTGTAGTTATTGGCGCTCACTTTGATCATTTGGGAGTAGGCAACAATCCAAGCTCACTTGAAGCGAATCCTGCAGGTAAAATTTTTCACGGAGCTGATGACAATGCTTCAGGAACTGCCGGTGTGCTTGAACTTGCACGTTATTTCTCCGGAAACAAACGGAAGGAAAATTTTAATTTTTTATTCATCTGTTTTTCCGGTGAAGAACATGGATTATTCGGCTCGAAGAAATATTGTGAAAATCCAACGATCGATCTTTCTAAAGTAAATTATATGATCAATATGGATATGATCGGACGATTGAACGATTCTACAAAAAAATTAATGATATACGGCGTTGGAACAGCTCCCGACTGGTATTCATTACTTGATAAAACACCTGGAGATTTTAGTATAAAAAAGGACAGTGCAGGCGTTGGTCCTTCAGATCAAACGTCATTTTATTTAAAGGATATTCCTGTTTTGCATTTTTTTACCGGCCAACATTCCGACTACCATAAATCGAGTGACGAGGTAGAAAAAATAAATTTTCAGGGTGAAATAAAAGTATTAGAATACATCATCAAAATTGAAGAAGGAACAGAGAAACTTCCTAAACTTCAATTTTTAAAAACCAGAAATCCGGAACCAGGTACTCATAAATATAAAGTAACGCTGGGGGTAATGCCGGATTATACTTTTGATGGAAATGGCATGCGTATCGATGGTGTTACAGATGGGAAACCTGCATCTAAAGCAGGCATCCTTAAAGGAGATATTGTTATCAAGTTAGGGGAAACGAAAGTGGGAAGCACAATGGAATATATGAAAGCGTTGTCGAATTTCAAAAGTGGCGATACCACAGATATTTTGATCTTGAGAAATGCTGAAGAAATAAAATTAAAAGTTACATTTTAATGAAAAGGATACTGATTAATAATGCATTTATTGTTAATGAAGGCGAGATCTTTAAAGGCAATATACTAATTGAAGGAGAATTGATCTCAAAAGTTTCTGAATCGCCAATTAATGTTCCTGTTGATATATTGATTGATGGCACAGATCATTATTTATTTCCCGGTTGTATCGATGATCAGGTACATTTTCGCGAACCCGGTTTAACTCACAAAGGAGAAATATATTCTGAAGCTAAAGCCGCAGTTGCAGGTGGTGTTACTTCTTATATGGAAATGCCAAATACAATCCCCAATGTTTTTACTCAAGAATTGTTAGAGGAAAAATACAAACGGGCATCAGAAGTTTCCCTTGCGAATTACTCCTTTTTTATGGGCGCTTCAAATGATAATCTCGAAGAAGTTTTAAAAACTGACCCCCGGAAAGTTTGTGGAATAAAAGTTTTCATGGGTTCTTCAACCGGCAATATGTTGGTTGATAAGAAAGAAACGTTGGAAGGTCTTTTTTCAAAATGTAAGATGTTGATCGCAACTCACTGTGAAGATGAAGAAACCATTAAAAAGAATATTCAAATATATAAGGATAAGTATGGAGAAGACGTTCCAATTGAATGCCATCCTTTGATACGTAGTGAGGAAGCGTGCTACATATCATCTTCATTAGCTGTTTCATTAGCGAAAAAATACAATACACGTTTACATATTCTTCATATTTCTACTGAGAAAGAGTTGGAGCTATTTGATAATAAAGTTCTTTTGAAAGAAAAACGAATTACTGCAGAAGCTTGTATCCATCATTTGTGGTTTTCTGATGAAGATTATAAAACTAAAGGGAATTATATTAAGTGGAATCCTGCCATCAAGAAAAAAAGTGACAGAGATGCAATTTTAAAAGGTGTGTTAGAAAACAGGATCGATATTATTGCAACGGACCACGCTCCGCATACAATAGAAGAAAAGGAACAACCTTATTCTAATGCTCCTTCAGGCGGACCGCTGATCCAACATTCATTAACTGCAATGATTGAATTGCACAAGCAAGGGAAAATATCATTAGAAAAGATCGCAGAGAAAATGGCACATGCTGTTGCTGATTGTTTTCAAATAGAAAAGCGAGGTTATATCCGTGAAGGTTATTTTGCCGATCTTGTTTTGGTGGATATGAATAGTTCCTTTGTTGTAGATAGATCCAATGTGTTATATAAATGCGGATGGTCTCCTTTTGATGGCCAGACCTTTCATTCGAAAATAAAATATACTTTTGTAAACGGAAATCTGGTTTATGATAATGGTTTTTTTAACGAAGAAAAAAAAGGAGAACGTTTAACTTTTATCCGATAATATTTCAACTCAATTTTATAGAATATGCTTTATTGGCTTATAAAACCCTATGCTCTATTATGTTTAAACATCTATTATAGGATAAATATAAGAGGAATAAAAAAGATGGCTTATAACAGGCCTGTGATCCTGGCTCCTAATCATAATAATGGTTTTATTGACCCCATGATCATTGGAATGCTTATGAGGCAAAAGGTCAGGTTTTTTGCCCGAGGTGATGTTTTTAAAGGGAAAATAGCGAAATGGGTTTTGAATCAATTAAGCGTTAGTCCGATGTACCGGTTGCAAGAAGGGTATTCCGAAATAAAAAAGAATGATAAAACATTTGAAGAGTGTCGGAGGTTATTAAAAGCAAATAAAACCCTGTTAATTTTCCCCGAGGCTATATGCATTCAGGAAAGGCGATTGCATCCTTTGAAAAAGGGTTTAACCCGAATCGCATTTCAAGCACTCGAGTCCTTCGATTATTCCAAAGATATTATTGTAATTCCTATTGGAATAAATTATCAGTCGCCAACAAAATTCCGCAGTAAAGTTTTTATTGAAATCGGGGATCCTATTTCTGTAAAGGAATATGAAAAAGCGTTTAAGGAAGATAAGGTAAAAACAATAAACAGTTTTACTAAACTTATAGAGCAAGAGTTGATGCCTCTTATGCATCACATCGATAATAAGAATAATGATGTTATAGTGGATGGTATTGAGGAAATATATTCACACCAGTGGCTTGTCGACAAACATTTGAATTCTTCAGAATTTAAAAATCATGTAGTCGCTAGTACAGAAATAATTGAGATGGTGAATACCCTTGATAAAAAGGAGCCAGAGCTTTTAGCAGCATTGAATTCTAAAATTATTGAATACATGAAGCTGTTGAATAAAAATAAACTTCGCGATCATCTTTTAAGGGAAGAAAATATTAATAAGATGAATATCTGGACATTTATCTTAGAATATGTTATTATTTATCTTGGTTATCCTGTTTATGTGCTGGGAATGATCCTGAATTATTTACCTTTTTATGTTGCTAAAATACTTGCGGACGAGAAAGTAAAGATGGTGGAGTTTTATGCCTCTTTTCGTGCAAATTTATCTTTCATGTTTTGGACACTTTATTTTATATTACAAGTTACAATAGTCGGAGTGGTTGTTAAAAATTGGATGTTGCTTTTTATTTTTTCGCTGGTAACAATTTTTTCAGGGTTATTTACCTTGGTCTATCATTCATACATGAAAAAAATACTTGGCCGTTGGCGTTTGTTAAGAATGGTGCGGAAAGAAAGGGCAACTGTTGAACAAATTATGGAAGTCCGCTCTGGGATCGTTGAAGAAATAAGGGAAGCGAAGAAGTTGTTTATGGCTTTGAAAAAATAATTTTAGTCAGATAAAATCCCGAAATCCTTTTTTGCTGATCAGCTTGCATAGGGTGAAAATAAAAAATCCATTTGAGTGTCAAGCTCATAAAGCATGGCGAAACTTCTGGTTTCTTTGATGCAAAATGGTTCGATCAGATTAAGCATATTCATGTAACCATCAATTGTCAGGTCGCAAAAGAAGGTTTTATTATCCATACTTAAAATACCCTCGTCCGATTCATAAATATGCAGCGTTAATTTGCAGTTGATGGATTCTATAAAATCAAGCGTATTCAGATCCAGTGGTAATTTATTCTTAATTATAGTTTCTTGAATGGCATCCCGGAATTTGATCGCTTCATTTTTGTCAAAGTTATACAGGCGAATAATCTGATCTTCATATTCATTGACGTTATCTAGAAATTCTAATTTCATTTTTATTAATCTTTAACCCTGTTAAATCTCAATGCTTTCAACATCCATGTTGGTAATGGTTTAGAAGCATCACGTTTCCGAAGATCAAGATACCAGCCCAACTTTTTCATGATCGGAATTTTCTTTGTTTCTACAAATTCTATCAATGCCCCATCAGGATCTTCGATATAACTGAAATGTCCAGCTGCTTCACCCATATCAAATTTCTCACCACTGTCGATCGTATACGGATGTCCTTTTGCGGAACATAATTCCTTCATCGCATTTTGGTTTGTAATATCGAAGCAAAGATGAATGAATCCTTGATCGCCCCAAAAACGGTTTTCAAATATTTTTCTCGGAGTACGATCCAATGTTTTTACTAATTCAATTTCACTGGCACCCAACAATTTCGAAAATGCCCCAACACGAGGTTTGCTATGTTTTAATAATACGCGGTGAACATTATTTGTTCCGCTTGGTAAATTTTTTATATCATCAAATATTCCTTGTTTATCATAAACCACAGTATCGTAGCCTAAAATATCAGAGTAGAATTTTTTTGATCTTTCAATATCAGTAACACCTATCATCATTCCTGATGGTCCACCGGTCAGTTGTATTCCTTTTTCAAACCATGAATCTGAACTTACAATTTGAAAGAGATTTTTCCATGGATCGCGTAGATAAAAAGTGTCGTTTCCATTTGGGTCTTTAACAATCTCTGTAACAAGGTTAACTTTCTTTGATCTTAAGAATTCAAATGATCCTTTAACATCGCTTGTTTTTATCCTTGCACAATAAAAACCTAAGTCGCCAATTTGTAATTCAAATGAACACGGTTCAGGAGTTCTGCTGGTGTATTGCCAAATTTCAAATCCGCCACCACCCTTGAGGTTGATCGCTAAAATAGCATGACGCATATGCGGTTTCCCACCGGTGTATGGTAACATCAAATTTGCTTCTGCAGCTTCTTCAAAAATTGGAATATCCATTCCAAAATGTTTTGCATACCATTTAAATGCTTCGTGTACATTCGGGATTCCTACTCCTACTTGTTGGATTCCGGCTATTGTTGGTTTACTCATAGATTAATTTAATTTTTAAAGGTCAAAGTTTAATTTGTTTACTAAATGGATCATGAGGTTGCAATGGAAGGACTCTTTTTCTATCAAATAAACATTGCATTTTCAAATTGTCACATTTTCACCTTTACTTTTTATTCCGGTTTTTGTTTTTTTATTAATTTCGAAAATAGTTTAGGGAAAAATTGTTTTACCCATATCGCTTTTAATTCTTTTCCTCCGACAAATATTTCTTCTTTATTTTTCTTTATTCCATCCAGAATTTGTTTTGCACATTCCTCAGCACTTAAACCATTCACATGACTTTCTTCCATGTTGTTATTCTTTGATCCACTGGAAGTGATGGCATTTATAGAAATATTGGTTTTTATTTTTCCCGGACAAACAATCAAAACATTTATATTGCTCTTAAATATTTCCATACGCAATGATTCAAAAAAACCATGTAATGCATGTTTGGAAGCTGAATAAGCAGAACGGAAATAAAATCCGAATTTCCCTGCTATACTGCTGACTACCACAATATGACCGCTTTTTTGTTTTATCATAAATGGAAGAACACTTTTTGTTAGCGCGATCGTGCCAAAAAAGTTGATCTCCATGATCTTTCTGTCAATTTCCAAAGACGTATCCAATGTTAATGAGCGCTGACTAATTCCTCCATTATTAACAAGAATATCTATCTGGCCAAATTTATCGATAACCTGTTGCGTTAATTCATTGGTTTTGGATGAATCGGAAAGATCCATTGGGAGAATAAGAACATCTGTATCGGGTAAATTTAGCTGTTGCTTCACACGCTGCAGCTCCTCTGTTCTGCGGGCTGAAAGGATCAATTTTGCTCCCTCCAAAGCGAAAGCCTTTGACAATGCTTCACCAATCCCTGATGATGCTCCGGTGATCCAAACGACCTTGTTTATTGTTGTGTTCATTCTTTGCAAATTTAGCTTAATTTTTGTATTAAATTTGCGTAACTTTATTAATAATAAAGAAGCTTCTGAAAATGATTGTCATGAAGCGATCATTTATTTTCTGTATGAAAAAAATTATTCTGTTTTTATTTATTTTGATCTTTGCTGCATGTTCTTCTGATGATCAGAAAGTGGTCATTCCGGAAAATATACTTTCCAAGCAAAAAATGGCTGCTGTTATGGTGGATGTTCATTTACTCGAAGCGGCTCTCAACATAAGGACCTTTAGCAAAGATCAGGTGACTATGAATACTATCAATCCCAATTCAAATATTTTAAAGAAGAATAATATTACAAAAATGCAGTATGATGATAGTTTCGAATTTTATTCAAAACATCCGTTATTGTTTTCGGAAGTATACCAGTTGGTGTTGAATAATTTGAGCAAATTGCAGGCAGAGGTTATGACAAAAAAATAATTAATTGCAAAATAATTTAAACTGTCAGATCTCTATTTTCTCGATTGGATAATCAATCGAATTAGATAGGAAAACAGCCTCTTCAAGGCTATCTTTATCGTCTTTTTCGTAATACCATTTTATTATTAATTTTTTATTCTTCAGCAAAACAGTTTTACCTTTTTCAAAGATCTTAATTAATAATTTATTAAATATGGTATTGCAATATTCTATTTGCAATACCATAGTGGTGGTTTCTTTTGGAGCCTGGAAATATTCATCCATCCAAATACTAAATTCGTTATAAAACTCGTAAATGTCGTTTGAATAGGCTCTGCCCGAAATTTTCAATAATCCTGTTGATGCATTGAAATTTATTTCTGGAGTATCCTTTGTTTTTTCAATAAATAATTTATTCATGCTCAGATAAATTTAAACTGGTGCTGAAAAGAATAGCTTATATTTTTTAGAATCCGAATTAGAAATAAATGTACGGAATATATTTTCTTTTCGTAAATTATTGATAAAACAAGAAAAATGATGGTGAATATTTGTTCGGGACAAGCTTGTTTTACCCTTTTTTTAGGGAGAATGTAAATACCGTACCGGCTCCTTCGGTACTCATCACATTAATGGTTTGGTTGTGCGCCTCAATAATGTGCTTGACAATTGCTAGCCCTAGTCCAGTGCCACCTTGTTCTCTGGAGCGGCTTTTATCGACTCTGTAAAAACGTTCGAATAAACGGGGCAAATGTTCTTTTTCAATACCTATTCCATTGTCAGCAACTTCAACCATAATATTTTCTCCGACATCATAGAATCTGATCTTAGTTTCTCCATATTCCTTGCCATATTTAATAGAATTTACGATCAAATTAACAAGTACTTGCCGGATCCTGAATCGGTCGGCATAAACAAGTATAGGCTTTTGTTCTTCGGGAAATGTTACGATGATACCTTTGGCAGTTGCCTTCATTTCTTGCGCATCTGCAACGTCTTTGGCGATAGATATGATATCGAAACGTTCCGGTTCAATTTGTAGTTCACCTGTTTCCAACTGTGATATAGCTTCCAGATCATCTACAATAGTGATCATTCTATCGATGCTTTTTTCTGCGCGTTCTAAATAATTTCTGTTTATGGAAGGGTCTTCCAATCCGCCATCTAATAAAGTTAAAACATATCCCTGAATGTTGAAGATGGGCGTTTTGAGTTCATGAGAAACATTTCCTAAAAATTCTTTCCTGTAGACTTCGAGTTTTTTCAGTCGTTCTATTTCATCTTTGCGGTCATCTGCCCACGCTAATATTTCCAGGTCGAGATTTTGTATCTCATTTTTGCTGTATTGGGGGCTTGGTGATGGATGATCACTGTTTGCTCTGTATGTTTTAAGAGTAGTAAATAGTTTATTTATTTTACTAAATACGATTAAATAAAGGAAAATAATAAATATCACAGAGGTAAGAAAGGAAATACCAAATCCCAATAGAGCTAAATTCACCCTCATGTGACCTTGAGATTTGGTATACAAAAGTATGCTTGCTAAGATTATTATAGGAAGCAGGATTGCAATAAAAACTAGGAGTCTTTTAGGTGATAAGTGTTTCATTCAATAATATTTGGATCAGAGAAAGATACTAAAATTCGAATTTATATCCAATTCCTTTTACTGTTTTAATAAACTCTTCGCCTAGTTTTTCGCGTAATTTACGGATGTGTACATCAATCGTTCTGTCGCCAACCACCACATCACCGCCCCATACAGTATCCAATATAACATCTCGGGTAAAAACTTTTCCGGGTTTTGAAGCAAGAAGTGAGAGTAATTCAAATTCTTTTTTGGGCAAACTGATTTCTTTTCCGTCTTGAACAACGACATAACGTTCGCGGTCAATTCGGATGCCACCCATATCTGTTTTGTCGGTTGGTATGTTTATGTCAGAATTGGCTCCTCGTCTTAACAAAGCTTTTATTCTGCTGAGCAACACGCGTGGTTTGATGGGTTTATTAATATAATCATCGGCACCAACATCAAATCCTGCGATCTGGGAGTAATCTTCGCTACGGGCAGTTAAAAATGCGATCATCACATTTTTAAGTCCTGGAATTTCTCTGATTTCTCTGCATGTTTCAATGCCATCCATATCGGGCATCATCACATCCAATATTATTAAATGTGGATTTTCTTTTTTAGCAATGGATACTGCTTCTTTCCCATTACCAGCAATAGATACGTTATACCCTTCTTTTTTTAGATTGTAACTTAGGAATTCTAAAATATCAGGTTCGTCATCTACTAACAGTATTTTGTATTCGTTATTATTCATATTTCTGTTTTTTAATTCAGTGTAAAGTTCTCATATAGTGATCATCTTGGGGTTAAATTCAGGTTAACTTAAGATTAATAAACTATAATGGCATTGTTTTAATTAACACTAGTTTAATTATTGATTAACGCTGTATTGACCTTTTCACAATTTCTTTGTATTCAAATTAAACAGGAAGAATATGAAATTGAAATTTTTTATTACGCTAGCAATTATTGTTTTAACAAAGGTAGTCTTTTCTCAAAATTCCAGCATAAAAGGGAAGGTAATTGATGAAAAAACTGGAGAAACCTTGCCTGGTGCTATAATCTTCATTAAAGGGACGTCTTTGGGTGGAAGTACAGATTTGGATGGGAATTTCACTATACATAATCTTACCGCTGGAGCCTATTCATTAGAGTGTAGATTAATTTCGTATAATACTAAAGTACTCACTAATGTTGTTTTAAAGCCTGGAGAGGTAACTGATGTTAGCATAACAATGCAGGCAGCTTCTTCTGATCTTGGTGTTGTTGAAATAACGGCTACAATGAGTAAAGAATCTACAAATGCACTACTTATTATGCAAAAAAATAATGCCAGCGTTTCTGATGGTGTTTCTTCAGAAAGCATAAAGCGTACTCCTGATAAAAGCACTAGTGATGTTTTGAAAAGAGTGAGCGGAGCTAGTATTCAAGATAATAAATTTGCAATTATCAGAGGTTTAAATGATAGATATAATGCGGCCTATATTAATGGTGCACCCTTGCCAAGTTCTGAGTCTGACAGAAAAGCATTTGCCTTTGACATTTTTCCGGCAAATATGCTTGATAATTTAATGATCATTAAAACTGCAACTCCGGATCTTCCTGGCGAATTTGCTGGTGGAATTATTCAAATAAACACAAAAAACATTCCGGATAAAAATTTTCAATCCGTTTCTATAGGGGGAGCCTATAATACGATTACTACAGGAAAAGATCAGGTATCCTATAAAGGTGGAAAAATGGACTGGATAGGATTGGATGATGGTTCCAGATCCCTACCAAATGCAATTCCTTCTCAAGAAGATTTCCCAATTAATATTCACGAACAAGCCGCATTAGCGAAACAAACTAACGTAGATTGGAGATTATATGATAAAAAATTCTCTCCAAATTATAATTTTCAATATTCAATGGGATACACAATTCCATTGAAAAGAAAATTGAAAGATACAACTCAGTCCGCTAAAGAAAGACCTTTTGGAATTATTCTTGCGATTACTTATAATAGAACAAATACTTATAACGAAACAGTTAGAAGAGGGTATACAGGTAACGATGCCGCTAGTATAGGAGTTTCACAAATGGAATATGATTATTTGGATAAAGTTTATGCGGAGCAATTGTTAGCGGGAGGCTTGGCAAATTTTTCTTTTAAGTTGAACGATAATAATTCATTAAGCTTTAAAAATCTTTACAGTGTTAATTCGGATAACAGGGTAATTGCTAGAGGTGGAAAAACAAATCCTTTAGAATCAAATCCAACTATTTTAAAATCAAATGCACGTTGGTTCACTAGCAATAAGATATATTCTGGACAATTAACCGGTGAACATTATTTGTCGAAAGTGAAAGTACATGTTAACTGGACTGGTGCGATGAGTCAAATTGAAAGAAAAATTCCAAATCTGAGAAGGACGATTTATACAAAACTGGATCACTTTAATGACCCTAGCGATCCTGTTGCTTCCGATACTGTTTATATAGCAAACATAGCAAATACAAATGTGGGTCCCGATTATGGAGGAGGAATGTTTTTTTCTGAAAATAAAGAAAAGATCTATAGTTTTAAAGCAGATGCAACTTATGGATTTAGTATTGGAAAAGAGCTAAAAACTGATTTAAAGATAGGCGGTTTTTTTCAAGACCGTTCAAGAATCTTTTCTGCTCGCCAACTTGGTTATACTAAATATGGCGTAAGTGGTGGAAGTATTAATTTTAAAGATTCATTATTGTACCTCAGTGATAATGAAATTTTCAACAACGAAAATTTAGGATTAATTTCTCCTGGTGTTGGTGGGTTTAAACTTACAGATGGAACAAAGCCTTCCGATAGATACACTGCTTCATCTCGTTTATTTGCTGCATACATTATGCTTGACAATAAATATAAGTTTGCTCGTATAGTTTGGGGAGCACGTTTGGAAAATTTCAATCAAAAGCTTAATGCAAAATATTCAACAACGGATAGTGTACATTTAAATTCGACAAAAGTGGATATTCTTCCATCAGCCAATCTGATTTTATCATTAACGGAAAAACAGAATGTTCGTATTAGTTATTCGCAAACACTAAATCGTCCTGAGTACAGAGAGCTAGCGCCTTTTGCTTTTTATGATTTTAATACACAATTTGTTATTTCCGGTGACACAACATTAAAAAGAGCGAAAATTTATAATTATGATTTGCGTTATGAGGTCTATCCAGGAAGAGGCCAGTTGATTTCTGTTTCAGGATTCTATAAACAATTTATTGATCCTATTGAACAGATTTCAAGACCGGATGTGACAAATGAAATTTCTTTTCGAAATGTTCCTAAGGCTTCTAACTACGGAGTAGAATTAGAATATAGGGTATTGCTTGCTACATTGTTTAAAGCAGATTCTTCTAAGTTGCTAAATAATCTGACTGCATTTTCAAATCTTGCTATCATTCGTTCTAAGGTAGATGTAGCGGATGTTATAGGTAGTGGTTCTGATAATCGTCCCTTGCAAGGACAATCTCCTTACGTTTTAAACGCAGGATTGCAATACATTGACCGTGAATTAGGCGTGTCGTTTTCTGTGAGTTATAATAAAGTGGGTCAACGTATTGCTATTGTTGGAAATGTGAACGAGCCTGATATATGGGAAGCAGGAAGGGCGTTTTTGGATTTGCAGGTTACTAAATCATTTTGGAAAGATCGTATTGAAATAAAAGTAAATGCACAAAATCTTTTGGCCCAAAAACAAAATTATTACCAGAATAGAAATCTTGATGAAACTAAAATAAAAGGAACAAAAGGATTTTTAAATTCAGTTCTAACGGGCGACTCTCAAAATAATAACGGGTATAATCAAAATGAAGATGACTTAATTTGGTCAACAAAATATGGGCGTGTGTATTCTTTAAGTGTATCGATTAAATTTTAGGTTAATTCTTTATTAACTACTATTTGATTTTAGTAATGTTATTTTAATCAATCAATAAGGTAACAGTAATCGCTTCGTAATAATTTAAAAAGATAGGTGCTTCATCTTTGTCTTATAAATTATAAAAACTAAAAATCAAATGAAAAGAATTTACAAAACAGCATTGTTTGCATTAATGAGCAACCTTGCATTAGCACAATCGTTTTTTGTGCCTACTACATACAGAGGAGCCTTCGCTCCAGCTCCAACGGCAATGTGGACGGATACTTGGACAAACTGGGATCCGCAAAATGCGGTTTATCCAACTCCAACGGTAACTGTTACATCAAGCATAACTGTGAATACAACTTGGACTTCTGGAAATGTTTATTTATTACAAGGGCCGATTTATGTAAAAACGGGTGCAACTTTAACCATCCAAGCCGGTACAATTATTATGGGTGATAAAGCATCAGTTGGTGCTGGATTATTCATTACAAAAGGCTCAAAAATTATGGCAATGGGTACTGCAGCACTACCAATTGTATTTACATCTAATCAAGCTGGAGGGTCTCGTGCTCAAGGTGATTGGGGTGGAGTAATTTTAATGGGACAAGCTGGAAACAATCAACCAGGTGGAATTGCAAACATAGAAGGTATTGCACCAAGTTCAGATACAGAATTTGGCGGTGGAATATCTCCTAATGATGCTGACAATTCTGGCGTAATGCAATTCGTTCGAATAGAATGGGCTGGTTATGTTTATGCACCAAATAAAGAAATCAATGGTTTAACTTTTGGTTCAGTAGGAAGTGGAACAACAATCGACCACATTCAAGTATCTTTTTCAAACGATGATTCTTACGAATGGTTTGGTGGAACAGTTAACTGTAGATACCTTATTGCATACAGAGGATTAGATGATGATTTTGATACAGATTTTGGTTTCAGAGGACACATACAATTTGGTTTATCGGTGCGTGATCCTTTAATTTCGGATGCTCCTGCAGTATCTACTTCAGAAGGTTTTGAGTCTGATAATGATGCAACAGGAACAACATCAACGCCTCAAACAGCAGCTCAATTCTCCAATATGACTTTAATAGGACCGTATCGTGGAAATACTGCTGCAGTTGTTGCAGCAGGTTATAGAAGAGCTGCACGTATCAGAAGAAATTCGGCATTAAAAATTTACAATTCTATTTTTATGGATCACGTTCGTGGAATTCATATTGATGGTGCATTGTGTGAAGCAAATGCAACAGGGGGTGTTTTGAAATTTAAAAACAATATTCTTGCTGGGAATTCAACCGGGAAAGTTACTGAAGTGAATGTTGGAAGCACATTCAATATTACAAGTTGGTTTGCAACTAGTCTGAATGATTCAGTTGCTTCAACAGCAGGAATCTTAGTTAATCCTTATGATTATTTGAATCCTGATTATCGTCCCGCAGGCGCTTCTATTGCCTTAACAAATATTGACTTTACTGATGTTGCTTTAACAGGTGATGTATTATTTGCTCCAACAGTTACTTCTACAATCAGTTATTGTGTTGGAACAACTGCTGCACAATTATCTGCAACAGGAACCAACGTTTCTAATATCATTAACTGGTATACAGTTCCTTCAGGAGGTGTTGCAACAACAACAGCGCCAACTCCAAGCACTGCAACTGCCGGAACATTTATTTATTATGTTGCACAAGCTAATACTTCAGGAGTTGAAGGACCTCGTGCTACAATAACTGTTATTGTGAATGCTTTACCAGCAATTCCTACTATTTCAGCAGGTGGGCCAACTTCTTTCTGTACTGGTGGATCAGTTATGTTGACATCAAGTGTTGCTTCCGGAAACACATGGTCAACAACAGCAACTACTAATAGCATCACAGTTTCTACGTCAGGAAGTTATTCTGTAACAGAAACAGATGTTAATAGTTGTTCTTCAACATCCATTCCAACATCTGTAAATGTGAGCAGTGCACCATTACCTACTGTTGCTGTAACAGGTTCAACTGCGATTTGTGCAGGACAATCTGTTTTATTAACAGCATCAACATCTGATTCATATTTATGGAGTCCAGGTGGTGCAACAACACAAAGTATCACAGTTACTGCTGCCGGTACTTATAATGTTACAACAACAAATGCTGTTACTTGCAGTGGTGTGGGAACTTCTTCCAACTCAGTAGTTACAGTTAGCCCGGTACCTACAGCAGCAGGTGCTGTTGCTTCAACAACCGGATACAATGTAACATTTACAAATACTTCTACAGGAGCTTCTTCATATTCTTGGAATTTTGGTGACCTTTCAAGCTCATCAGCTACTGCTCCTGTTCATGCATATGCCGCAAATGGCAGCTATGTTGTAACATTGATCGCATCAAATGGAACCTGTTCCGATACTACTACTATTAACGTTACCATGTCTGTTGGAATTCAAGAAATTCTAACACTAGCGGGGGTAAATTTATACCCGAATCCGGTAAACGAAGTAGCTACAATTGAAGTCAATCTGAATGAAGCAACAAATATCGTTGTTACTATTTATGATATCACAGGAAAAGCTGTAGCGAATGTTTTTGAAGGAACAATGAGTGCAGGTGTTACTGCTTTAAATGTAAATACTTCTGAATTAACGGAAGGGATTTATTTTACAACTATTGCTTCAAAGAATGCCAACAAGACCTTAAAAATGGTCGTTATTAAATAATAAAATTTGATTTTATTTTGCTAAACACCCGCAACATTTGCTGCGGGTGTTTTTTATTTAGATGGATGCTTAACAATAACTTAACATAAAGTAAAAATTAAGGAAGTATACATGCTTTAATTTTGTATAAAAATATACAATGGATCCTATCGTAAAAATATTAATAGTTGATGATGAGCCAGATATTCTGGAATTTCTATCTTACAATTTTCGCAAAAAAGGTTTCGAAGTTGTGGTAGCAAATAATGGTTTGGAAGGTCTTCGGCAGGCTAATTCAGAAAATCCTCAATTGATAATTTCTGATATTTTGATGCCTGAAATGGATGGAATTGATATGTGTAAAGCCATTAGAAATATTGAACCTTTTTATCGAATTCCGTTTATATTCCTTACTGCTGTTACAGATGATTATAAAGTTGATTATGCCATGATGTCTGGAGCAGATCAATATGCCTCTAAACCTATTCGCTTTGAATATCTTTTGGCATTGGTCAATCAATTAATGGCAGAGAAAGCTATTTGAACTAATCGATTTTACCGTTTCATAATATTGGATTAATGATACTTTTTCATTTGAAGGGTATATTTGCTAAAATAAAATTTCCGAAAAATGAATAACATGAAAAGCGTATTGTTGGTATTTGATGATGCTAAAGAGCTAGAATTTATTGAGGAAAATTTGATTGAAAATGGTTTTGAAATTTACAGGTGCGGTAATTTAAAAGACGCTGTAATTATTGCAGAAAATACGATTCCAAACTTAATTGTTGTAAATACAATTGATACGGAATTAGATATTCAATTGTTCAGTGAAAAAATCAAATTAGAACGATCAAATAATGTTACTTTTCTTACGCTTATAGAATTGGAAGATTATTTTAAAACTTCGACTAAAGAACATTTTGTTGTAAAACCGGTACGTCCAAAATTGTTATTAAGTTTGATAAGATGTTTAATGAATCGGGAGGAAGTAAATTGGCTTCCATCATTTCATTGATTTTGTTAACAAACCCATAAAAAAATTCACATAAGTTTAAACTGAAATTTAATCCTTCCTAATGCAGGAAGTGTATTTTTGTGTTGAAAATTCCATTACAGAATTTTTGATAAAGTGATTACCCTACAAGAATCAGCTTCTAGCTGATACTCCAAAACCGCTTCATCATTTTAGTTTTTGAACACCAATACACATGTTGTGTATTTCTAAAACAAATTAAAATGAAAAAAAGTAAAATATTTAGCACAAAACTATTCTTTTCAATCGTTGGAATTGCATCCATGTTTTTGTCTGCACGTGCGCAAACACCGGCAAAATGTTTTGAAATTGAAAGTATACTTGTAGATGCATGTAATGCAACTTCTCTAGAACCAAATAATGAAATGGTTAGGTTTAGAGTCGGGCCTTCTTCGATTAATATTAGCAATATCGGTATTTATGGTCAGGCAGCAACGGGTCCTTATGTAATTAATGCATGGCCAACTACAACTATTCCTTGGTTAGGATTAATCCAAAATGCTACAACGGCAGCAGCAACGGCTGCTTTACAAGCTACTGTTGTTGCGAGTTGCGGACATTTGATAGAACCTCCAGGAGGAATCATTCCTAAAGGGGCAAATGTTTTAATGATTGCAAGCACTAATCCAAGTACAATTGATAACTCATTTTCTTCTTTAACAGATACGTTGTATGTTGTTTATCACAACGCTAATTATTCAGTAACAACAGGTCATTTTAAAAATTGGACAGCCGTGTCAAGTACACGTTCTTTGATTTTGGTAAATATAGCTACTGGTTGCACCGACACGGCTACTTATGATGTTTCTTTATTAACCAATATTAGCGGAGGCAATGGTGACCGTGTTGATTTTTCCTGGTCAGGCGTTCAAACATATTTAAATAATGGATGTAATGCACCATTTGTTCCTATTACATCGGATGCAGGATCCAGCACATCTGCTTGTGTTGGCGCTCCGGTAAATTTGACAGGAATAGCAACAGGGAATTACATCGGCGTAATCTGGCAAAGTGCCGGGAGTGGAACTTTTTCAACTCCTACTTCTTTAATAACTGCATATACTCCTTCAGTTGCAGGGATCTATTCAATTTCATTTGGTGCAATAACACCTTGTCATGATACTGTTTTTAGTTCGTTAATACTTACAGTTACCTCTCCGCCATTGCCAACAATAACAGCTAGTGGTAGTGCAACTATTTGTTCAGGAAGCAGTTTAACGCTTACTGCTAATGGTGGTGCAACTTATTTATGGAATACAGGTGCTGCAACAGCTTCTATTTCTGTGTCTTCATCCGGAACGTATACTGTCACAGTAACAAATAGTTGTGGATCCATGTTTGCAACTCAATTAGTTTCAGTCACACCATTACCTTCTGTTTTAATAAATAATAGTGGAACAACAAATTTATGTGTGGGAAGCACACTTACCTTATGGGCAACAGGAGTGGGAAGTTATTTGTGGTCGACAGGCTCAACTAGTGACTCTATAACGGTTACAACAGGAGGTACTTATTCCGTAACGGCAAGCAATTCCTGTGGAAGTGTGAATAGTTCAATTACAATAAATAATAGTTCTCCACCTTTTCCAACAATAACTGCTGGTGGAAGTACAATTATTTGTGTTGGTAGTTCCTTACTATTAAATGGTTCCGGAGGAACGAGTTATATATGGTACCCATCAGGTGCTACAACTGGATCTATTTCTGTCAGTGCTGCAGGTACATATACACTTTCTGCATCAAATAGTTGCGGAACAGATACAGCAACAATACTGGTGACAACTATAAGTCCGCCAACAGTTATTATCTCACCTAGTGGCTCTATAACAATATGTTTAGGAGATAGTATAACATTGAATGCATCAGGAGCCACATCCTATTTGTGGTCGACAGGATCTACAGGCAATTCTATCAATGTAATAAGTTCAGGGTCATATTTTGTTGTGGCAAGTAATAGTTGCGGAGCAGATACAACTTCAGTTATTGTAATAACAGATAGCGTGAATGCTTTATTTACAGGCAATACAATTTCCGGAAGTGCCCCTCTTACAGTTGATTTTACAAATGCCAGCTCAGCAAGTGCAATTATTTTTTCTTGGTCTTTTGGAGATGGTAATACGAGTAATGCTATTTCTCCTTCAAATACTTTTCAGGATCCGGGTGTTTATGATGTAACATTGACTGTTACAAATTCAAGTGGGTGCACAGATACATATACAATTCAAGTAACTGTAGAAAATCCGTCTATTCTCAATGTGCCTAATGTGTTTTCGCCAAATAATGATGGAAATAATGATTTATTTATTGTGACGAGCAGTGGTATAAAAGATTTTGATTGTGTTATTTACGATAGATGGGGCTTGAAAATAAATGAATTGTCTTCTGTCACAATCGGTTGGGATGGGCGAACGGATGCTGGTGTGAAGGTTAGTGATGGTACTTATTATTATATTATTAAAGCATTAGGTTTGGATAATAAAATATACAATAAAACAGGTTTTGTTTTACTTACAAGATAATATAGTTGATGTTCTTTAGAAAAATAAATTATTTTTTGAAATGCATCTTTATTTTTTTTGAAAATAAGTGTGACTTTTTTAATGAAGATGTATTTATTAAAAGAATGAATTTTCGATTCTTACTCCCTTGGGATTTATATATTTTTTAAAAATTGAATCTATATGATTGCAAAATAATAGATTTAGTTTTTTGATAGTTCTAAACATTTTCCGAAACAAGCTCGTTTGGAATTAAACAAAGTTTTTTATCGCTTTTCTGGTTGTGATTTTTTGATAAGCAAATTTCTTTAAGGTGTTAAAAATATTTGTGTAATAAAATTTACAAGAAAGAAGATTTAATTTTACATATTCCATAAAAGCATAACGGTATTTTAATTTTCAAATAAGCATCTAATTATTTCTTCTAAATACATTTGTCCAAAATATATTTGTATTCTCTCTCCTAAATATATTTATTATCTCTCCAAGATATAGTGAAATTATTTTTGATAACAGTGATTATCCTAGAGGAGAATTCTTGTCCTAAGAATATTCTGAAACCGCTCTATCGTTTTTAGTTTCTGGTTCATTTAACCCTAAACGCTCTTGCGACAATTTGTAATGGAGAAAATTTATTCAAAAGAAACACTTCGGTTCTTAACGAAAAAAAAATCAATTCAAAATAATAATAAAAAAAGCTGGATCACTTTATGTGTAGCTCTGTTTTTGTTTTTATTGACAGGTTATTGGAATTTATCTGTGGGGCAAACAAACCCAACAGCCCAAACATTACCCTATACTCAAAATTTTGGCACAACAACATTTACTACAATGCCTACTGGTATGGCTGCTTGGACTGCAGGTGCAAACAGAACAACTCAAATTGCAGCCGAAGGTGCTGCGCCGGGAGCAAATGCAACTCTAGCAGCAGCAACAGCTTCTACAACAACAGGTGGTGTTTGTGGTTATGCTGCAAGCTCTAATGCAAGAGTATATATACAAGAATCAAGCAATGCAACAAATGGGACAAATACTATTGCTCTAGCTATTAATACAGGATCAACAACTGCAATAACAGTTGCTTACCAATTAGAATTGATTAATGGAGGTGTTGCCACACAAGATTTTGGAATTGCATTGCAATATAGGCTGGGAACAACTGGATCTTTTACTACAATAACAGGTTCTGCATTAACATTTGGTGCTGTTAGCACTTATTCTCCTGCAACATTATCTTATACTATTACTGGTTTAAGTACAAGTTCTATTTATCAGATTAGATGGATTACTTGGAGACCTACAGGCTCTGGTAATAGTAAAGGTGTTGGAATAGATAATATTTCAATATCTGCATCAGCTTCTCCTTCCATCGCACTTTCTTCGCCATCACAGATTGCGGTGGGTAATTTATTACAAGGTTCTGTAGACCAACCAATCTCGAATTTTCTGGCAGCAGTAACAACTGCAAATGCTATTTTAAATACATTATCTTTTGTTACAGGTAGTGGCGGTGGTTCATATTCTGCTTCGGATATTACAAATTTCAAATTGTATTTCAATGCAACATCAAATACATTTGGAAGTGCATCACAGATAGGGACAACACAATCAAGTGTGATATCCGGTTCAACAGTTACATTCAGTTCGCTCGTAACTACTATTAATAGTGGTTCAACAGGATATTTTTGGATAACTTCATCAATAGCTTCAGGAGCAACTGTAGGAAATAAATTCAATGCAAATGCATCTCCAACATTAACTTTTACAAGCGGAACTCCAACTGGGTCCATTTCAGCGGGTGGAAATCAAACAATATCTGCATTCGTCGTTCCTACTATAACTATAGCAAATGGAACGGTATCATCGGGAAATATCACTCAGAATTCGACTAATACTATTTTATATAGAACAGATGTTACTATTAGTATTGCCGCAGCCACGTTAAACAGTGCAAGTTTTACAACAGCTGGTACATATTCTTCAGGTGATCTTACTAATTTAAAATTTTGGTACCAAACTTCTTCCACATTCAATTCAGGAACAGCTACATTGCTTGTAACTAAAACAACTTCTCTAGGAGCAGGATCACAAGTGTTCTCTTCGTTGGCTCAATCGTTTCCAATTGGCACAGGTTATTTATTTGTTACTTGTGATCTTCCATGTTCAGCAGTTTTAACAAAAACAATAAATATAAATGCAATTTCAGTAGGCGGTTTAACTTTTGCATCAGGGATACCAACAGGTTCATCATTTACAGCAGGTGGCTCACAAACTGTCACAAGTGCAACTCCCGCAGATGCTACAGCAGCGGTAGCAACAGCAACAAATAATTCAGGAGAAGTAAGTGTAAGCTGGACTAATCCAATATATTGTTTTAATGAAGTAATGATTGTTGCGGCTCCTGCTCCTAACACAGGAGCACCATCCAGTGATGGAAGTGGATATACATCTAGTCTTTCATATAATAGTGGAACAGCTTTAGGAAATGGATTTGTAGTTTATAAAGGAAATGTATCTTCGCAAACAATAACAGGGCTGACAGATGGAACAGTATATTATTTAAAATTATTTACCCGAAATGGAACTAGTTGGTCTGCAGGTATTGAAGTAAGTGCAACCCCTGCTTCAACTTTATACCTTAATACTTTTACAGGTACTGCAACATGTCCTACTCAGGGAAATACACCAGTGATGGTACCCAATTCTACAGGAGCCGCTTTAACTAGAAGCACAATAACATGTAATAGTACCGGGAATGTTTTTAATTCTACAACTCTCAATGTAACATCGAGTGTCTCAAACACTTCTTATATTGAATTTTCGGCAACAGCTAATTCAGGATACCTGTTAAATCTTTCATCGCTATCTTTTTTCAGACAAGCGAGTAATACTGGTCCCAATCAATTGGAAGTTAAATATAGTACAGATGGATTTGTTACATCTACTTCTTGGGGGAGTGCACCTATTACGCCTACATCGGGTACAGTTATAACTTGGGATTTTACAGATTTTTCTACATCAAATGGAGGAACTGTAACATTTAGAGTTTTTCCTTATGGAACTCAAAGTGCAGATTTGACTGGAGCATCAGCATCTGCCGGAACATTCAGATTAGACGATGTAACATTATATGGATCTGTTACTGCAGCGCCAACAGCAGGAGCAATAGGTTCAGCTCAAACAATTTGTAATGGAGCAACACCTGCAGCTTTAACATCTACAACTGCTGGTTCAGGTTTAGGTACAATGACGTATGAATGGCAAACAAATGCATCTGGAATCTTTGATACAATAGCCGGTGGAACAGCTGCAACGTATGCGCCACCTGCATTGACTGCAACAACAAGTTATCAGCGGAGAACAGTTTCTGTAAGTGGAGGAACAACTTGTTATTCGGCTTATACAACTCCAGTTACAATAACTGTAAATTCTGTAGTAACAGCAGGAGCAATAGGTTCAGCTCAAACAATTTGTAATGGAGCAACACCTGCAGCTATAACATCTACAACTGCTGGTGCAGGTTCAGGTACAATAACGTATGAATGGCAAACGAATACATCTGGAACCTATGTTACAATAACTGGTGCAACCGCTGCAACGTATGCGCCACCTGCATTAACAGTAACAACAAGTT
>CANJPX010000037.1 GCA_947476185.1 Bacteroidota bacterium | reverse complement strand
TGAAGAATCAGCGTCAAATAAAATTAATGGCTTTTGATTAAAGGTCTTGTATTTTTTTAGTTCTACAGAACAAATGCGTCCTCCTTTTGGTGATACACTCACTTTAATCACTTCATTCTCAATAACGATAATTTTGTTGTCGCCATTTGAAGCTTCTGAAAATCCGCCATAAACCTGTTTTTGAATGATCGATCTTACCGAGTCATTTATTTTACCGGTAGAATCCCTTAACATTGATAATGGTGATCCGGGAATAACAGTTGGTTTAGTTGCAACCTCTGTTGTACCCTCCTTTATTTTATCGTTTGTCTTGAATTGTGCTATTGAATCTGTAATATGCTGCTCTTTACGTTTTGCTATTTCTTCGGCGGTAGGCTGACTCATCAGCATCCATCCAATTAAAATTGCTCCAATCAGCACTAATCCGGTAATCGATTTTTTGTCCATCGTTTAAATAATATATAATCTTAAAAAATATAGGGCGCAAAGATAACAATTATTTGCTGTTCAGATTGTTAAATTATGGCAATATTGAGATATTTTAGCCGGTGTTTTCTGTAAAACAAAAAGCCCTGATTATTCATGATAATCAGGGCTTTTTGTTTTGAAAAGTATTCTATTTTTCGAATTTGTTATATCCTTTAGGGATTTCGAAAAGAGAAGGATCAACTTCTTTTTTTGTAATTTTTGTAACTTCTAATTTCCCAACTTCTTTTCCACTTAGATCCGTTTGAATAGATAGCATTGGGAACATATTCTTAACATCTGAAATTTGTAAAAAATAAATTGCAGATTTTTCTTTACGGTTCAACTGACGCAAAAGCTTTTCAAAGAAAGAGAATTTTCCATCTGCTATGTAGTAAGTAATCTGAGTGTTTTCCTCATTGTTTGTCACAATGTATTCTACACATTTATAACCTTGGAGATTCTTAACGTTTTGCCCTTTTTTAACAGTGCAGTTACCTTTAATGGCAGGCGCCGAAGCTGTATTTTGATCACCATAAAGCTTTCTTTCATGATTAAGGAATTTCATGGTTTTTGCATCCAGATCAACTAAGAATGATCCTTCAACTTTGCGAGATTTAGCTCCAATCTCATCAATCCGAACCAAGTTACCTTTTACGGTGTAAACATAATTAGTAGTGTCTATTGTTGTGGATTTTTTGAATTCGATAGTGCCTTCAAAAGATTGAGCAACAGAAACGAAGGAGAATGTTATCATTACAATAACAATCGTTATTAATTTAAAAATGTTCTTTTTCATCTTGTTAATTTTTGATTAGTTTATGTCTCGCATACGTGTGCTAAAATAGTCATTTTTTTTAAGAGCACTAAGCCTATTTCAAAAGTTGTACCAAAAAATTATAAACATTTGATTTGGTAATAGGAAACCTTATTATTGCAGGAATATTTCAATGTTTGATATTTAATCAGAGGATGGCTGAACATAATGATACTGGCAAAAAAGGAGAAGAAATAGCGGCTAGATTTCTTGAAAATAAAGGTTTTACAATTTTAGAAACCAATTGGAGATTCAAAAATCTTGAAGCTGATATCATTGCAAGAGTGGCTAAAACACTTGTGGTAGCGGAAGTGAAAACTAGGAAGAGCAATTATTTTGGAGAGCCGGAAAGTTTTGTCACTAAACAAAAGCAGAAGAATCTGATAAAAGCGGCCAACGAATATATTTTGCGGAATAACCTCGATCTGGAGGTGCGATTTGATATTGTTTCTGTTGTTCTGAACGATAGTACAGCTGTTAAGCATATCGAAGATGCTTTTTATCCCCTTTTATAGGAAACCCTTGTGTTTTCCTCAATTCCTTTGTCTGATAGCGATTCTACGCTAAAAATCCTTTATTTTTATTATCTTTGCAAAAAAGATTAAAATGGCAAAAGAATTCAAACGCAAATCAGATAGAGATTTTAAGGCGAAACGTCCTTTCGGGACAAAAAAAAGAGGGGATACTGAACAAAAAACAGATTCTTTTAAGCAAAAGGATGGCGGGTCTGAAGAGAAACCCTTCACACCTTCTAAAGAAAGAAAGGAAAAGCGTGAAAATAAACCTGCTTTTGAGAGATACCGCGACGAATCACGTCCATCTGATTTCGGCAGTGCAAAAAAGAGCAAGGACGAGAGATCAACAGGCTTCAGAAAAAAAAGCTCATCAAATGATGGCCCTTTTACCAAAAACGATCAGGATAAAAAAGAAAATAAATTCGATAAGGATAAGTCTGAAAAAAGCTCAAAACCATTCTTTAAGAAAACATTTTCCAAAGAGCCTACTTCATTTAAGAAAGCTACAAAATCCAACCCTTACGATCTGGATGAAAGCGATTTTGAACACGAAAAATCCAAAACAGAATTTAAGGGCAGTGCAGGAAAAGGATTTAAGGCTAGAGGGTATGAGAAAAAAGCATATGTGAAAAAATCCTGGACCAACAAAAGTTCAGTAACAACGAAATCGAGAGAAGAAGATGATGGTAGTGTTCGCCTTAATAAATACATTGCAAATGCAGGTATTTGTTCAAGAAGAGAAGCGGATGACCTGATTGCTTCTGGTGTGGTTCAGGTGAATGGTAAAACCATTACTGAAATGGGTTACCGTGTTAAATCTACTGATATCATTAAGTATGGCGGACAAACACTTAAGAAAGAACGTCTTGTTTACCTGATATTAAATAAACCAAAGGATTATATAACTACTGCTGATGACCCTCAGCAAAGAAGAACTGTTTTGGAATTGATTCAGGGAGCTTGCAAAGAGCGTATTTATCCGGTTGGTCGCTTGGACAGAGCTACTACAGGGTTATTGATGTTTACGAATGATGGGGATCTTACAAAAAAATTAACGCATCCGAAATATGGTGTGCGTAAAATATATCATGTTGAATTGGATAAGCCTTTAAAACGTGTTGATCTGGATAAGATAGCAGAAGGTCTTGAATTAGAAGATGGTCCGATAAAGGTGGATGAGATCTCTTATGTACAGAATGGAATTGATAAGACCCAAGTGGGAGTGGAAATTCATTCTGGAAAGAACAGGATCGTAAGAAGGATTTTTGAACATATGGGGTATAACGTCCGTAAGCTTGATCGGGTTATGTTTGGCTCTCTTACTAAAAAAGAATTACCTCGAGGACGCTGGAGATTGCTTTCAGATACGGAAGTTGGAATGTTGAAAATGATCAGTTCGGAAGATAAATAAAAGGAAATATAGTTTAAATATAAATTTTCATCAAAACGTCTCCCTGTCTGGATACAACCATATGGGGAGTTTTTGTTTATTGATTATTCCCAATCGGGGGATCAAATAATTTAGCTACACTAAACTTATCCACTTTGCGTTATTGATAACATCTTGAACCAATGCAAAGTATACCTGCGTTTTATTGTAAACTTTGTTACAGAAAAAGAAATGCTCAATGGATATTGAAAATAAAATTAATACTACCGAACAGCTGCCTGAAAAAAAATCAAGGCTGGTTCGTTTCCTTTGGCGACTCTTTATTTCTGTAATAGTAATTATCATTCTTTTAACCGGGAGTGGCTTTGTGATTGGCTATTATTTTCAAGACGAAGTAAAAGAATATGTTATCAAAGAACTCAACAAACAATTAAATACAGAAATAATTGTTGATGGAAGAGATATTGATTTTACTGTTTTGCAAAACTTTCCTTTTGCCTCTGTTGATTTTAAAAATGTAAAAGCCCTTGAAGTAGTTCAAAGCAAAAATAAGGATACATTATTTTCTGCCGGGAAAATCTCATTTCAATTTGACGTTGTAGATATTTTCAAGAAAAATTACAGGATAAAAAAAATTGAGATCAGTGATGTTGATCTGAAAGTTCACATTGATAAGGAGGGGAACGACAATTATCATTTTTGGAAAGAATCAAAAGACTCTGTCAATACTTCATTCGCTTTTTTATTGGAGAAAATTGTTCTGAAAAAAATTAAAGTCTCTTTCAGGAACTCCCAATCAAAACAAAATATCGACCTGTTGGTCAATACCAGCAATCTTTCAGGGAGATTTTCAGATGTCCGATATTCATTGGATGTAACTAGTGACTTTTATGTGAATTATATAAAAACGGATAGTGTATTTTATTTACGCAAAAAAAATATTCAGGCTTCACTTGCCTTAGATGTGGATAACACCATGCCTTCATATAAGATTCAAAATGCTGAGATAAAGATTGAAGATCTGTTATTCGAAGTATTCGGAAATGTCGTTAATAACGGTAAAGATCCTCTTGTTAATTTTGGAGTGAAAGGAAAGGATCTGGATATTAAATCTGTTTTGTCACTTATTCCGGATAAATACAAAGGCAAGATCAATGATTATGAAAGTGATGGGGGCTTTTATTTTAATGCTACAATTCAAGGTATCGTTTCAAGTAAACAAATGCCCCAGATAACAGCTGATTTTGGTATAAGCAATGCGGATATTACGCAAATAAAAGATGATATTAAATTGCACAAGGTAAATTTAAAGGGTCATTATTTCAATGGCAATAGAAATGCAAATGAAGTCTCTTTACTTACACTTATTCCCTTTTCTGCATTGATAGATCAGGGAACAATTGACGGTGAATTGATACTCAAAAATTTGGATAATCCGTCTTTTTCCGGGAAGGTAAAAGCAAGTTTAAATTTGGAAAGTCTGCAAAAGTTTTTCAAAATAGATACTATTGAATCTGTTATTGGGCAATTTAATGTGGATGCTACTTTTAGCGGTGATGAAAGGAATATCAGATCAGGAAACTATGAAAATATTTCTACCTCCGGGGATTTGAAAATTGAGAATGTCGATTTGAAATTGAAAAATTATTCCCTGAATTTTACCGGAATGAATGGCGATTTTAAATTTGATAATAATGACCTGGCTGTAAATTCTTTTTCAGGAAATATTGCAAGCAGCGATTTTGAATTGAAGGGTTTTTTTAGAAATATTATGGGCTTTATGTTGAAGGAAGACCAAAGTATCATTATAGATGCAACACTTAATTCCAAAAATATCGATCTGAATGAGTTGCTCGCTAATAAAGAGGAGGAGGGGACATCGAAAAGTAAGTATAAATTGAAATTTTCGGAACTCGTGGATTTAAATTTGAACAGCGAAATACAGCACTTGGTTTTCAGAAAATTTGATGCAAGAAATATTAAAGGGTTGGTAAAATTAAAGGATAAAAAAATGGTGGTTGATCCGATTGTGCTTTCTACAATGGATGGCTCCATCACTACAAGTGGTTTGATCGATGGCAGTGATAGCACAAAATTATTGATCACTTGTTTTTCTGAGGTCAACAATATTAATGTCACAAAAATGTTTGAGTCCTTCGAAAACTTCGGGCAAACCTCCGTGACAGACAAAAATATTAAAGGTGTCACAACAGCTAAAATTCAATTTGCATCTGTTTTGAGTCCTGAATTGAAAATGGATCTTGATAAATTATATGCCGGTGTTGATATGATAATCGTGAATGGTGAAATAAATAATGTTGAATCAATGAAAAGTATGTCCCGTTTCATTGAATTGAAAGATCTTGAGAATGTGCGTTTTTCTACGTTGAAGAATCAGATAGAGTTGAAAAACCAAATGATCACAATCCCTAAAATGGAAGTAAAGTCCAATGCTATTAATATTGTCGCATCCGGAACTCATTCTTTTAATAATGAAATTAATTACAAAATAAAATTATCGCTGAATGAACTGCTTTCTAAAAAAGCAAAACAAGCGAAAAAAGAAAATGATGAGTTCGGGGAGGTTTCTGATGATGGGCTCGGTCGAACAAATATTTTTTTATCAATGACCGGAACAGTGGACAAACCTGTGATAAGATATGATTCAAAAGGTGCGATTCAAAATGTGAAACAAGATCTTAAAGTAGAGAAACAAACACTGAAATCCATTTTGAAGGACGAATTTGGTTTGTTCAAAAAAGATTCAACTATCAAGTCAAATACTCCGAAAGATGATGCAAAATTCATTTTAAAGTGGGATGAGGCGAATAAAAAAGAGGAAAAGAAAGAGTTGAAAAAGCCGAAAAAACCAGAAGAAGAGGATTACTAAACAATCTTCCCATTTTTCAATAGTTCCCTAAAAAACACTATTTTAGTAACCGAATTTAAATAGAATTTAATGAGTATTTATTCAAAGAAGCAGCAATGGAAATTGTGGTTGTTTATGACAGCCATTGTTATCATTGGTGCATCATTATGGTATACCAATACCTTGGTGAGTAAAATTGCTCAGGAAGAAAGGATAAAAGTTAAACTTTGGGCGGATGCAATAAAAAAGAAAGCTGATCTGGTAAAATATACCAACGAACTTTTTAATAAAATTAAGATTGACGAGCGCAAAAAAGTTGAATTGTGGGCCGAGGCAACTCGTCAGCTTTCTCAGGACCTGAGCGATTATGGATTTGTTTTAAAAGTTGTTGCTGATAATACTACAGTGCCGGTTATTCTTACCGATGAGCACGGAACGGTTATTACTTCCCGGAATTTAGACCCTCTGAAAGAAAATGATAAAACCTATTTGAAACTTCAGATGCAAGCTATGCGTGCTGTAAGTGAGCCGATTGAAATTACCATTTATAAAGGACAAAAAAATTATTTATACTATCAGGATTCTAAGTTATTCTCCGAATTGAAAAATAATTTAGATGATCTGATACGATCTTTCATTTCTGAAGTCGCTGTGAATTCAGCTTCGGTTCCTGTGATTTTTACAGATTCTACCCGCTTGAATGTTATTGCCGCCGGCAATGTTGACTCATTGAAAATTAAGGATTCCACTTATGTAAAAGAAATGTTGGCTTCGATGTCTTCACAAAATCAGCCGATAGAAGTGGAGATTGGTAATGGAAATAAAAGTTATATTTTTTATAAAGAATCGAAGTTGTTGACGCAACTAAAATTCTATCCATATATAATGTTTACAATTATAGGGTTGTTCCTTTTAGTGGCTTATCTATTGTTTAGCACTGCCCGACGGGTTGAACAAAATCAAGTTTGGGTTGGAATGGCGAAGGAAACTGCACATCAGTTAGGTACACCATTATCCTCCTTGATAGCCTGGTTGGAATATTTACGTTCAACCGGTTTGGATCCGGAAACGGCAATGGAAATAGAAAAAGATGTCAAACGATTGGAAACCATTACAGAAAGATTTTCTAAGATTGGTTCAGTTCCGAAATTGGAATCCTTTGATCTCGTTAAAGTATTAGAAGACGCTGTGAATTACATGAAAATGCGAACTTCTAAAAATGTGGTTTTTACAATTGATACGAATAAACAAAAAGAAGTATTTGCTAAATTAAATGTGCCTCTATTTGAATGGGTGATTGAAAATTTAATTCGTAATGCTGTTGATGCAATGGATGGGAAAGGTTCGATCTCAATTACATTTTCTGATCAGACACAGTTTGTGTATCTTGATATTGCCGATACGGGAAAAGGAATACCAAAGTCGAAATATAAAACTGTATTCGAACCCGGATTTACTACCAAACAAAGAGGCTGGGGATTAGGTTTGTCCCTTACAAAACGTATTATAGAAAACTATCATTCCGGAAAAATATTTGTCAAAAATTCAGAGATCGACAAAGGAACTACCTTCCGAATTGTGCTGAACAAATAATGGCAGGTATCTATATTCATATTCCATTTTGCAAACAAGCTTGTCACTATTGTGATTTTCATTTTTCTACTTCTTTACAAAATAAAGATGCATTTTTAAGTGCCCTAAAGAAAGAGATCATTCTTCAGAAGAGTTATTTAAAGTCAGAATTAATTTCAACGGTTTATTTTGGTGGAGGCACACCTTCTTTGCTTTCAAAAAAGGAGTTGAACGAGATTTTTGACTGTCTGAATGATAATTTTAAGATAAGTGATGAAGCTGAAATCACCTTGGAAGCAAACCCCGATGATCTTACTATCGATAAAATATTAGGATTAAAAGGCACGCCTGTAAATCGTTTAAGCATTGGCATTCAAAGTTTTTATGATGAAGATCTGGAATTAATGAATCGTGCACACAATTCCGGTGAAGCTGTAAATGCTGTAAAATTAGCTCAGGAAAATGGCTTTGATAATATCACAATTGATCTGATATACGGCATACCAACATTGTCACATCATCACTGGAGAAATAATTTGCAGATAGCTTTTGCATTGGATGTAAAACATATTTCTGCTTATTGCTTGACGGTCGAGCCTAAGACTGCTTTGGCACATAAGATCAAGAAAGGGCAGCTAAAAAATATTGATGAGCAACATGGTTCGGAGCAGTTTGAAATAATGTTGGAGGCGATGCATAAAAATGATTTTATCCAATATGAAATTTCTAATTTTTGTAAAGACGGAAAATTTTCAAAACACAATAGTAGTTATTGGTTGAAAGAAAAATATTTAGGTTTAGGACCTTCAGCACATTCATACAATGGAGAAAGCAGACAATGGAATATCTCCAATAATGCGTTATATATTCAATCACTTGAAAAGGGAATGCTTAGTTTTGAAAAGGAAGAATTGTCAATTGATCAGCGATACAATGAATATGTTTTAACATCCCTCCGTACGATCTGGGGCTTGGATCTGAATTATCTAGAACAGAATTTCGGAAAAAAACAATTGGAATATTGTTTAATTGAAGTGGGTAGATACATTCAAACGGAGCATGTGCTGAATGAAGAAAATAAATTATATTTATCTGATAAAGGGAAATTAATTGCTGATAAAATTACAAGCGATCTTTTCTTGGTAGGAGAAGGGTGATTGTTGAATGGAAGGTGATTAATCTAAATATCGGACCAGCCGGAAAAATAAAACATTAAAACAAATTGATGATGATCTCAAAAATTACGCATAAAGGAAGATCCTATACACTTGATCTGAGTAGGCCCATCGATATTTCCATTCCACTCCGGACAGGGAAAGAAAATGTAAATGCATGGTACTCGAATCCTGTTACAATTGAGCCGGTCCGGATGGGTGATTGGGTGGGTGATGTGAAACTTGGTGGTTCTGTAAACTTTAGGAATATCATGTTCAATCCGCATGGAAATGGTACACATACCGAATGTGTCGGACATATCAGTAAAGAAGATTATTCGATCAACCAAACATTGAAAAAATTCTTTTTTATTGCCGAAGTTATTACTATCCAACCGGAAGAAACTGCTGATGGAGATAAAATAATTACTCAAAAACAAGTTGAAAATTGTTTGGGAAATATACGGCCTGAAGCTATTGTGATCCGCACTTTGGAAAATGATAAATCAAAAATTAATAAGCAGTATTCGAATACAAATCCTCCCTATTTACATTGTGATGCCGCTGCATTAATTGATGAATATGGTATAGACCATTTGTTAATAGACTTACCATCTGTTGATAAAGAAGTTGATGGCGGAAAATTATTGGCGCATCATGCATTTTGGCAATATCCACATAATACCAGGCTGGAAAGAAGTATAACTGAAATGATCTATGTTCCGGATACAATTTCGGATGGAACTTATTTATTGAATATTCAAATTGCAAGTTTTGAAAATGACGCTTCACCCAGTAAACCATTGTTGTTTCAGTTGAGTGAGTCCGTTTAAAATAACCCTTCTAAAAACTTCGACTCCGTTCATGCCGACAAACTGTTTGTCATGCTGAGCGGAGTCGAAAGTTGATCTAATCTAAACTAAACTAAACTATCTTTACATTGCAATAGTAACACCTACTGTGAACGGATAAACTTGTGGTCCTTTGTCTTTTTTGAATAATCTGTTCAATCCGTAATCTGCAAAAAGTGTCACATTGTTATACCCGATTCTTGCAACTGCACTATAACGGAATGGTTCAAGGTTATAATCGTCTTTGTGTTTTAATTCATATTCTACATTGTTTATTTCATATTTCTGTTTTGTAACGGAACCTATTCTGTATGCCAACTCAGCTCCGACAGCGATATGGAAATTTTTATGTGCATTTTTGCTTGTATTGAATTCCAACATTAAAGGTATTTTGATATAACTTACATTCAATTTGTTTTTCTTATAATCGATTGTAGAGTCTGTTCTTGCCGCTAAATAAGTTGTGTCTCCATTTAAAGTGATGCTGTTTTGAAAGGCATAATGATTAAAATCGAAACCAAAACCTGTGACAAGATTTACATAATTTTTATAGATGTGAAAATCTTTTTCAAAGAGATTTAATCCGAATTGGATTGATTTTGCATAATTTAATTCAAGGAAATTTGCATTTGAAGGAAGTGTTATACTGTTTTTGTAGTCCATCATTCCATTCACTCCAATTTCCAATCCGTTCCAGTGTTCAAAATCTTTATTGAGATTTTTTACAGAATCTTTTTTAGAATAGCTGTCGTGATGCTCATCATAATCTCCATCACCGATGATCATGTATTTTTTATTTCCTAATTTGAATTTTGTGGTGTCGCTGGCTGTTTCTTCCCCTGTTCCACTTTTGCTTTCACGAACAGAACCTGCACCGCTTATGTTAACTTTACGGTCTACAGGATTTCCCTTGTATATAATTGAGCCTGCACCGGAAATATCGGCATCCAGACTTTGTATTGCATTTACTTTTGCATCACCTGCTCCTGAAACTTTTGCTGTAATTTTATTCGCTTCCAAATTCGAAGCTTTTAAGTCACCTGCTCCAGATACCGTTGCATCAAGTGTTTGTGTGCTTCCTTTTAGCGTAACATCACCGGCACCGCTGATATCTGTAGTAATACCGTTTGCTTTTACATCAAGATGTATATCGCCGGCTCCATTTGAATGAAGGTTTAACTTGTCACAATTTAATTGGTTTTCACTATTTACATCGGATGATCCCGAAACATCTATACTAGATAACGATTTTATTGAAATAGCGATTGAAATATCGTCATTATCTTTAAAATTACCATCTGTTGAAATGACCAGGATACCTTCTTTTACTTCTGTTTTGATTTTAGGTTGTACACCTTCCGGCGCATTGACTTTTACGGAGTTGGCATCACTTTGAGTAATGTTGATCTTATAGGAGTCTCCAACCTTTATTCCGGTAAAGTCGCCAACAGGTCTTGTTTGTTGTGCTGATGCTGTGAAGTAGGAAAAGATACTTAGTATCGCTATTCCAATGATCTTTGTTTTTATAGTGTTCATGGTTTTGGTTTTTCTATGTTTTTAATGTGACGATTGGTTTATTCTTAAAGTTACAGCGCTTAATTTTTTGTTTTTTTACTTGATTTCGGAGTAAGACGACATGTTTCCAATAAAGTTACAATTCCTGCATTATTTTTTAAATTTAATTTACTTTTAATAAGCAACCATTATTAATATCGATGCATCTTTGGATTATTAACAAAACCTTGTGTATAAGAGTTTTTGACAATTTTTATATTTCAAGTATTTGTGCCATATTTGTATGGAAATCGATTATGAAGAATTTGAAAAAAAATTTACTACTTCTCTTAACAATATTACTGATTGCGCCTTCATACGCTACAAATATGTATTGGATAGGGGGGACAGGCGCTTGGAATGATATTAAGCATTGGTCTTTGACCAGCGGTGGAGCCTCAGGAAATGCTATTCCCACTTTAGTTGATAATGTTTACTTTGATCAAAATTCCTTTTCTGCCGATAAACAAACTGTAATGGTAACAGCAAATGCTGTTTGCTGTTCCATTAATTGGAGTACGATCGATCAGAAAGCTGTCTTTTCTTCTTCTCCGGCTAGATCAATTACAGTATACGGTTCCTATCAACTATCACCTCTTTTGATCAATGGATTTAAGGGGAAAACTATTTTTGCTGCTTCTACATCTAATAATACTGTCGCGTCCTGTCAGAAAATTATTATAGGTAACTGGGAATTTAACGGTACAGGCTCATGGGGCTTCAGCGATAATGTTAATATGGATAAAAATACATCCATCAGTATAATTAAGGGAACTTTAAATACAAATGGAAAGTCTTTGGAATGTGGATCCTTTATTGGAAATTCAACTCAAACTAGAAGTTTAAATCTTTCCAATTCCGAAATATTAATAAAAAACATTTGGGATTTCAGTTCTCCTTCAAACTTGTCTTTCGATTGTGGTACGTCTACCTTAGTCTTTCCTGATACGATACTTGATTCAAAATATAAACCCGGTGGATTGCGATACGGAACGGTTACTTTTTCTCCTACGCTTACCAACACTACCACTTGCGTGTTTGCTGGTGTGTTTACCATTAATATGTCAGCTGATAGTGTTACTTGTAACGGATTAGGTGACGGACAGGCACATTGTGTTGTTGTCGGTGGTACAGGTCCTTTTCTATACGATTGGAATTTTGCTTTCAATCCTTTAGGCGATGGAACTCCAAATATTTTTGCACTGGGTGCAAGCACAAATACAGTAAAGATCACTGATGTAGGAACAGGATTATATCGTTTTTGTTCTATTTCTGTTGGTGAGCCATCTTTGCTTTTCGACTACGAAGTTTTTACTCATAAGCCTACTTGTTTTGAAGTTTGTGATGGGATGTCGGACGTAGATGTGACAGGTGGTACTCCTCCATACACTTACTCCTGGTCCGGGGGGTATGGAACCAATGATACAGCAATTAATATGTGTGATGGAACGTATACCGTTACCGTTACTGACTCTAGGGGATGTAAGGATAGTTCTGCTGTTATTGCAGTTAATCAACCTGCATTATTAGTTGCTCCGGGAAGTGCATCAATGGTAAGCTGTTTCGGTTTTTGTGACGGAACGGCAACAGTATTTGCAGCAGGTGGTACAATTCCTTATGCCTATAATTGGTCTCCGGGCTCTCCGGTTGGTGATCTCACAGCAACCATAACATCTCTTTGTCCGGGACCATATTCCTGTACCGTTACAGATCTTAATGGTTGTATGGCCACATTTAATACCTCGATCACTCAACCGTTGATATTAACATTGGCTGTATCTCATACTAATGCTTCCTGTGGAGGTGTATGTGATGGGACTGCTACTGCCACAGTTTCGGGTGGTACAACGCCTTATATTTATTCCTGGTCAAATGGTTCCGTTTCATCAACGGTTTCCACAACAAATACGATCAGTGGTTTGTGTGCAGGTATTTACATTATTACAATTACAGATGCGAATGGTTGTACGTTAAATACTTCTGTAACCATCACAGAACCTCTTGCATTGATTGCTACTGCGTCAGGTGTAAATGTTTCTTGTTTTGGATTGTGTACAGGAACAGCCTCTGTTGTTGTTGTTGGAGGCAATGGGGGAAATACTTATGATTGGACTCCTGGAAGTCCGATTGGCGATGGAACAGCTAATATTTCATCTCTTTGTCCGGGAACATATACTGTTTTAGTTACTGATATTAATGGTTGTAATGATACTGGAGCAGTAACAATTACACAACCTGCATTATTAGTTGCAAATCCCCTTGGTTCCGATGTCTTATGTTTTGGTGCATGTAATGGAAGTGCTACCAGTACTCCAACAGGCGGGACAATCCCCTATTCTTATAACTGGTCTCCTGGTGCTCCTACAGGTGATCTGACACCAACTATAACAAATTTATGTCCTGGAATTTATTCGGTTATTGTCACAGATGCAAATCTTTGTACAAGTAATCAGAGTGTAACAATCACCCAGCCTGCTGTATTAAATGCAGGAGAAACATTTACAAATGTTACGTGTAATGGTGCTTGTGACGGAACAGCAACTGCAACTCCAACAGGTGGAACAGCGGGGTATACTTTTTCATGGAGTCCGGGGTTACAAACAACAGCGACAATATCTGGATTATGTCCCGGAATTTATGTTGTTACAGTTACCGATGCAAATGGATGTTCAGATATTGGTACAGTAACAATTACCCAGCCTAATATTCTTACTGTTGGTATTTTATCAACTACAATTGCCTGTAACGGTGATTGTAATGCAAATGCAGTAGCTACAATTGTGGGTGGAACGGGACCTTTTACGATTGATTGGCTTCCCGGTTCACCGATTGGTGATGGAACAACGATCATTAGTTCTTTATGTGCAGGAGCGTATAGTGTAAATATTGTTGATGCGAATGGTTGTTTGGCGACAGCTAACAACTTAATATTACAACCCACACCATTAACACATGCTACATTTACTACCGATGCAAGCTGTTTTGGAGTTTGTGATGGTGTCGCTGCCACTATTGCAGGTGGTGGAACACCGGGGTATTCTTATTTGTGGACGCCCGGTTTACAGAATACTTCTTCCATAATTGCACAATGTGCAGGTAGCTACACTGCAACCGTAACCGATTTAAATGGCTGTATATTATCTGATACTGTGGTTGTTGATCAACCGAATCAATTGCTTTCTAATCCGAATGTGGTCAGCAATATTAGTTGCTCTGGTATTTGCGATGGTTCTGCAACTTCAGCTGCAACAGGTGGTACTGTTGGTGCAGGATATATTTTTGACTGGACCCCGGGATCTCCTGCAGGTGACGGAACTGCAACAATTACTGCCTTATGCGCTGGAACGTATAATTTAACAGTAACTGATTCTAATTTGTGTACTTCAACTATGCCTGTTACTATTACGCAGCCATCCGTATTGAGTGCGCCTATTACAAGTGCTACATCCAGCTGTAACGTTTGTAACGGAACGGCAACGGTAACGCCTGTTGGTGGTACTGCGCCATATACTTATTTATGGAATGATGGTGCTGCACAAACTACACAGACAGCGGTTGGTTTATGCCCAAATGTAACTTATATTGTTACTGTAACAGATGCTCATGGTTGTGTTACAACGAATACAGTAACAATTCTTCAAACAATAATTATCAGTATTACTACATCTAATACAACCTTAAGTTGTTTTGGTGCATGTGATGGCATTGCAACTGCAAATGCTTCAGGGGGAACAGTTCCGTATGCGTTTATCTGGACAGGTCCCAGTGGTATCGTTTCGTTAACACAAACAGCTCTAGGGTTATGTGCTGGAACATATACGGTTAATGTATCTGATGCTGCCGGTTGTTTTAATATTGATTCAGTAACATTTATCAATCCTCCTCAACTTGTTGTTTCAGCTGCAAGTACTAATTTAACTTGTGGAGGCGTTTGCACAGGAACAGGATCCGCATCCTCTGTTGGTGGTACTGGTGCTTATTCCTATTTATGGAGTGACGGACAAATAACGTCTACTGCAACAGCTCTTTGTGCCGGCACTTATTCTGTGACGGTTACCGATGGGAATGGTTGTACCGATAGTGCCCAAGTGATCATTACACAGCCTCCTCCCGTTACAGATAACGTTACTATCACTCCTGCTAATTGTACCTTTGCAGATGGTGTAATTTCGGTTGCTCCTACAGGTGGAACACCGCCATTTTCTTATAATTGGGGAGGTTCTCCTGTTGGTGATGGAACGCCAACAATTACAAATCTTTTACCGGGTGCCTACACATTGGCGATCACAGATTTTGCAGGTTGTGTGTTTAATTTTAATTATTTGCTGAGTAATTTAACAGGTCCGGCAATTGTTATGTCGCATACAGATATTACTTGCTTTGGGGCATGCAATGGTACTGCAACTGCAACAGCTAGTGGTGGAGCAGGTGGTTACATTTACGACTGGACACCCGGTGCTCCGGTTGGTGATGGATCTCCGACCATTACAGCATTGTGCGGAACAACAACCTATACTATTCAAGTGACGGATGCTGCAGGTTGTATTAAATTGGATACTGCAAAAATAATTAACCCTGCACTGATCTCTCCTAATCCAACAGTTGTAAATGAAAGTTGTGGTGGTACTTGTGATGGAAGCATTTCACTTGCTCCTACAGGCGGTACTGGTGGATATACCTATTTATGGACTGGTGGACAAGTAACATCTTCTATTTCCGGGCTATGTGCCGGAGTGTATTCCTTTACGGTAACCGATGCAAATGGTTGTGATTCTTCGTTGACAATCACACTTGTTGCGCCTCCGGTACTGACCGTTACATTATCGTCAACAAATGTATTGTGTAACAGTGCATGTAATGGAACTGCAACCGCTGGTGTGATTGGTGGAACGGGCCCCGGTACTTATACATACTCCTGGTTACCTGCACCACCATTAGGTCCTGGGTTTCCATTGCCGAATGTTATCGGATTATGTCCGAATAGTTATACCGTTACTGTTACCGATGCAAACGGTTGTACCGCAGCTGACACAGTTTTAATAACTCAGCCGGTTGCCTTAACAACTGTAACAACTCAAACTAACGCTTCTTGTTTTGGTGTTTGTGATGGTCAGGCTGAAGTAACTGCAAGTGGTGGAACAATCCCTTATTCGTATTTATGGAATCCGGGTGCAATCGCGAATGATACTGCGAGTGGGTTATGTGCAGGAAGTTATAATGCAACTGTTACTGATCTTAATGGTTGTATTTCTTCACCACCGGCTGTTGTAATATCAGAGCCTGCACCGATAGTTCCAAATGCTACCAGAGTGAATTCAAGTTGTAATGCTTCCTGCAATGGGACTGCAACAGCTAATCCTACAGGTGGTTCAGGTATTTATACGTATTTATGGGATGATCCTTTAGCGCAGACAACTCAAACAGCTGTTGGATTATGTGCCGGAACATACATTGTTACTGTCGATGATGGAAACTGCACAGCCACTCAAAATGTGACCTTAGTTGATCCTCCTGTTTTAAATGCAAATCCGTCTTCAACTTCTCCAACTTGTGCTGATGGCTGCGACGGAACTGTTACTTCTAGTCCTCTTGGTGGAACAGGTGTTTATTCTTATTCATGGTCACCAGGTGGAGCGATTACGCCAACAGTAAATAGTTTATGTCCGAATATATACACTGTTACAGTTACTGATGCAAACAATTGCAAGGACACTGCATCCGTATCAATATTTAATACTCTGCCAATTGATATTATCGTAGGTAGTACGCCTGCAAATTGTGGTGCTTGTGATGGAACCATCACGATAACACCTATTACAGGGACACCGGCCTATACGTTTGTATGGACCATTGGTGGTATTGCGCCTCCACTACCTTTTACGGGAAATGGAACATCCAGTGTTTCCAATGTATGCGCTGGCTTGTATAGTGTTTTAGTGACTGATGCTAATGGTTGTGATTCTATATTTATTATTCCTATGAATAATTCGAGCGGACCAACAGGAGAAGTCGTTACAACAACACCTGCATCATGCAATGGTGTTTGTAATGGTACAGGTTCTATTATTCCTGTTGGTGGTGTTCCTCCATACACTTTCTTATGGAATGATGGACCACCTGCAACGGCAAACGATTCTGCTTCAAGCTTATGTGCAGGAAATTATTTTGTTCAGGTAACAGACGGCAGCGGTTGTATTCATTTTAGTCCGGTTACAATAGCTGAGCCTTTACCGATTCTTGATAATGCTGTTATTACAAGTGCACTTTGTAGTAATATCTGTACTGGTGCCATAACAGTTACTCCTACAGGTGGTACAGCAGGTTACACTTATGACTGGTCTCCGGGAGCACCAACTGGTGATCTTACTCCAGCCGTTACCGGATTGTGCTCCGGAACATATACACTTCTTGTTACCGATGCGAATTTATGTACCAAAATTGATTCTTTTGTTGTAACTCAATCTACTCCTCTTGCAGCAGCTATTTCAGCTACGAATATTTCTTGTGCTTCTGTTTGCAACGGAATGGCTTATGTTACGATAACTTCAGGAACACCTCCATTTACTATTCAATGGAATGATCCAGCCGGACAAACAAATGATACAGCGACTGCATTATGTGCAGGAAATTATTCGATTGATATCACAGATGCACTTGGTTGTATCCTTACTTTAAATACAACTGTTAACGCAGCGCCAACTATTTTGGCCAATGCTGTTATTACAGGTGCAACATGTGGATTGTGTGATGGTTCTGCAACTCTCGCTCCTTCAGGTGGAACAGCTGGATATACTTATTTGTGGAGTAACGGACAAACAACAACAACTGCCACTACTTTATGTTCAGGATTGTATACCGTTAATATTACCGATGCAGTCGGATGTGTTAGTAATGTTCCAATTCCTGTAAGCAATACCGGAGGACCTTCAAGTGCTACGATCATTTCAATAAATAGTACTTGTAACGGATCATGCAATGGAGCTGTAACAGCTATTACGCCTATAGGTGGAGTTGCTCCTTATACTTTCTTGTGGATCGCAAGTGGATTAACTACTTCAACATTATCCGCTTTATGCACAGGAACATATTTTGTTCAGATAACGGATGCAAATGGGTGTTCTTTATTAGATTCAGTTATAATTACGGAGCCGGGAGCGATCTTAGCAAATCAAATAATTACAGCTGCAACATGTGGTGCATGTGATGGTAGCATTACTATCGCGCCAAGCAATGGAACCGGTCCTTATACAGTAATCTGGAATACCGGTTCATCTGCGTTGTCCTTAATTAATTTATGTGCAGGAGTTTATTCTGTTGACATTACTGATGCAAATGGTTGTGTTCAGAATGTGATTATCCCTCTGAATAGTCAAAGCGGTCCAACACTTACAGCTTCTTCTACAAATGTTTCATGTAACGGATCGTGTAACGGAACGGCAGATGTTCTTGCAACAGGATCCTCTCCTTTTGCTTATTTATGGAATGATATTTCATTACAAACAACACCATTAACAACAGCTACACTTTGTGCAGGAACTTATTTTGTTCAGGTAATAGATGCTGCAGGTTGTGTTTCTATTGCCTCTGCAACAGTTACAGAGCCTGATTCAATTGGATTCAGTGTTGCAAATGCACTTGATCCATTATGTAATGGAAATGCAAACGGTTCGATCACGGTTATTCCATCAGGAGGAACATTGTCATATACTTATTCTTGGACACCGGCTCCGGCCTTTCCACAAACAACTGCAACGGCTGTCAACCTGGATGCGAATACATATATTGTTACTGTGACAGATGCGAATGGATGTGCTGAAACACAAAGTGTGACCTTGATAAATCCTGTGTCATTAGCGATAAGCAGCACTTCTGTAAATTCAAGTTGTAACACAACGCCAGATGGTTCAATTGATGTGACTGTTGGCGGTGGAACACTTCCTTATTCCTATTTATGGAGTGGAGGCTCTTCAGCAATAACTGAAGATCTTGTTGGAATTTTAAGTGGTTCATATACAATTACAGTAATGGATTCTAATGCATGTACGATCGCAGATACAATTATCCTGTTGCCTAATCAATCGGTTATTGCAAATGCCGGAAACGACACATCTTTCTGTCAGGCGGGAACATTGACCTTAAGTGCTGCTGGCAGTATTAATGGAGTGACTTATCAATGGTTTGATATGACCAATACATTAATAGGATCTACAGTAATGTTAACATTTAATCCTCCTCCAGGTACCAATAGTTTTTATGTGACAGTGGATAATGGAACAGGTTGTATAGACAGTGATACTATAGTGGTTACAGCAAATCCTTTGCCTAGTGCAAATGCGGGTACTGATGTAACAATTATTCTTGGTGGTAACGCCACCTTAGGTGGAAGTCCTACAACAAGTACTGTTGGTGCGGCTATTCAATGGACTCCTTTATCGGGTGCATTAGATAATCCGGTTGCGTCAAATCCGGTTGCGTCACCAATTACAACTACAACGTATACGGTTTCTATAACCTCTCTTCAAGGGTGTGTGGCAAGCGACTCTGTTGTGGTAACGGTTCGTCCGGGAATTATTTTCCCTGATGGAATTTCTCCGAATGCAGATGGTGCGAATGATGAATGGATCATTGATGGTATTGAAATGTTCCCTGATTGTCAGGTTGAGGTGTATAACCGTTGGGGAGAATTATTATTCCAATCTGCAGGATATAAAGAAAATTGGAAAGGAACTTATAAAGGAAAACCGTTACCTGTTGGAACCTACTATTATATAATTGATTTGAAAGATCCGTTATACCCTGATGCGTATACCGGACCAATAACTATTATGCGATAATGATGAAAAAAATTATTTCCATATCTTTTATTATACTGATCGCATTTGTTGTTGATGCACAGCAATTGCCACAATATAGTAATTACATGGTAAACGATTATGTGATGAATCCTGCAATTGGTGGTAGCAACAATTATTTTGAGGGGAAGTCAAACAATCGTTATCAATGGATCGGAATTACGGATGCACCACGCACGTATATTTTAAGTGTAAATGGCCCTACTAAAAATCTGAAAATGGGATTGGGTGGTTTGTTATTTACTGACATTGTCGGGCCAACGCGCAGAACAGGATTTTATCTTTCTTATGCCTATCATTTAAAAGTTTCTGAAAAGGTAAAAGTGTCATTAGGACTTTCTGGAGGGTTGTTACAATTTATGGTGGACGGTTCAAAAATAACCTTGCGTGACCCATCCGACATGGTTATAAGCAATGGTTTGCAATCAGCGCTGTTACCTGATTTTGGAGCAGGTATCTATGTTTATTCAACGGATAAAAAGTGGTATGCCGGTGCAAGCGTTCCACAAATTTTACAGAACAAAATAAAATTCTTTGACAATACAACTACTACACTTAGCAAATTAGCTACACATTTTTATGCGACTGCAGGATATAAATTTAGTTTGAATGAAGATTTTGTGATCGAGCCTTCGACATGCATAAAATATGTAAAGCCTGCACCCTTACAATTTGATATCGGAGTAAGAGCAATCTACAAAGAAAAAGTTTGGATAGGAGCTGCTTTCCGTTATTTGGATGCTGTTTCGGCGATGGTAGGGTATACGATGCAAGAGAATATCACTTTTGCTTATTCGTATGATTTTACAATGACCAATATAAAAAAATACAGTACAGGAACGCATGAGTTGATGATAGGAATAAGATTTCATAAAGTAAGACCAAGTAAGGATGCTGTGAAAATGCAATGATCCGCTACAATAACTTAAGATCTCGTTTTGAAATTTTCAGAGCGGGATTTTTTTATTCCTAAAGTTCTGTAACGCAACAGGAGTTTGTTACTTGTTAATTTTTGGTGCTCCTTGATAGTTCGGAATGAAGCCTCCAAATATTATTTTTAGTTTTAGAATAAAGTTTATATTTGTCACATGAAAATAAAATTTCTTATTCTATTTTTCTTTATAATTGCTTCGGCAATGGCCCAGCCCTTTGCGGATATCCTTAATTTTAATTGTCAAACATTTTCCTCCAATTACAGCGATAGTGTGCATTGGAAAAATAAGACAGATGATTATTTTTTAAATTTCTTTTTGCCAAAAGAATTTAAGAATGGCCAGACCTTGTTGGTGCGATTAAATACAGAAATGATGAATTCAACTATTAGTCCGGATTCATCATATTCGTCCCGGTTATCAAGTGTTTCAATGCCTGTAGGGATGAAGCTGGTGACAAAAAATAAAAAGTGGGAAACTGTTGTATTGGTAATTCCAAAGATCGCTTCTGATTTTAAGGATGCTGTTGATGGATATGATCTTCAATATGGCGGGATCTTTTTACAGCATTATGTTCCGAATAATAAATTGAAGATAAAGGCGGGCTTGTATTATAATCATGAAGCTTTTGGAAACTTCTTTGTTCCTTTGGTAGGAGTGGATTGGCGTATCAATGACCGTATCAATTTGTATGGAATTCTGCCGACCAATTATAAGGTGGAATTTAATCTCATTAAAAATAAATTGTATATAGGAATAAATTTCAAATCATTTACGCGTTCTTTCCGGTTGTCACAAAAAAATAAATATGATTATGTGCGTTATGATGAGGTGCAGGTAAAATTGTTTGTGGATTATTTTGTTGTTCCGAAAGTACTTGTGTTTGCTGAACTTGGTTATTCTATCGGGAAAAGCCCATGGCAATATATTTATGATTCAAAAGATAAAACATATTCAAATCCTGTTTATACACCGATAAAAAATTATCCGATGATAAGTCTTGGTGTTGCGTATCGTGTACGATTTGATCTTGAGAAAAAAGAACCGGTTGTTAATCCATAATAAAATGAGTAAAAAGAAAATAATAATAATTATTCTCGTCGTTGTCTTTGTATTGATTCAATTTATCCGGCCTACACGGAATTTAGGGAATCAAGAAACGGAGAATACTATTTTTGTTACAACTAAAGTGGGCAATATATTACAGAACTCTTGTTACGACTGTCATTCGGATTATACAAATTACCCCTGGTATACCAATATTCAACCAATTGGTTGGTGGATGCAGCATCATGTGGATGAAGGAAAAGAGGAATTGAATTTTTCTGCATTTGAATCCTATTCTTTAAAGCGGAAGCTAAAAAAGTTAAAGGAGATAAAAGAACAATTAGAGGAAGATGAAATGCCATTGAGTTCTTATACCTTGATACATGACGAAACGAAACTTAGTCCTGAAGAAAAAATTACCCTTACAAATTGGGTGGACGAAACAAGAGCTTACCTTTCTGATTCTGTGCATTCAGCGAAATAAAAAGTATCCCGATATTTAAAATTATTGGAGGTGTATTTTGAATTATATGGTCAGGTATCAGGATCATATAATCATATATTTCCAATAATATAATTCAAAAGATAAATCCGGTATGAGTAGAAAAGAAAAATCCGGGATCAACAATTCTGGGTGGCATGTCGACTCCGGATTTTCTATACTTCCCTATAATGTACAATTAATATTGCGTCATTATTAGGAGAATGGGAAAACTATTTTTTTAGCGTTCTCATGTAAGCAACTACTTGCCAACGTTCTGTATCGCTTAATTTTTCTTTGAAAGATGGCATTGGTTTTCTACCTTCAGTAATTTTGTAGTAAAGAGCACCATCACTTAAACCTTGAACTTCTTTTGTAGAAAAATCTCCACAAGAAATTTCAATTTTTTCTGCTTTGATACCATCACCTAAACCTTTAACACCATGGCAAGATTTACAATTTGCAGTCCAAACTTCTTTACCTGCACTAACAGTTGCTGCATCGTCATTTTTTACTGTACTTTTTACTTTTGCATCTGCATCAGCAACTTTCCATTCTTTTCCTGCCGGTTTAGTTTGAGCACTTAAAGAGCCAAAAGAAAGCGTTACAAGAAAAATACCTGTGCTCATCATAAGAGCCATTCGATTGATTGTTTTCATAAAATTGGTTTTTAATTATTGGTTTAAAATTATTGATTGGTTCAGAAAATTCATAACTACGATATTTACTTTTTACTATTTAGCTTTTCTGGCTTTTTTTATTCTCACAAGCGAATAGATCACATAAAGTAGAGCTCCCCAAACTATCGCTATTATTACTCCTGAAGCGCCTAAAAGATATATTGGTGCTCTGTCTCCTGTAGCTGATAAAGAACGTTTATTCCACTCTTCTTCTTGCTCAGTCAATGAAATGATTGTTCCCCACTTGATCGAATCTTTCGCCTCTAAACTTCCATAATTTTCATCCTCTTCTACTTTGGATAAGACAACAACTGTGCCATTACAATTACCTGGTAATTCTTTCGGGAAAATAATACTTGCCTCACCGTTTTCATCTGTTTTTTTCGCTTTACCATTTGGAATTAAAGGAAGTAAACTGAAATAGCGTTTCACAAAAAATCTCACTTCAATTCCTTCCAGTGGTTTTTCGCCAGCGGTAACAATAGCCGTGCAAGTTTTTACACTGTCTTTCACAGTAAGTTTTAATTTCATAGTTGCTGCAACAGGAGTTTCCTCTTCCACTTTGGTATCTTGTGCAAACAATCCTATCGGTATTGAAAAAGCGACTACTAATAGAAGTTTTCCAAACCATTTGTTTTTTAAATTAGTTATCATGCTTTTTCATTTTTAGTGTTATTCAATTCATCTAATTCGTCTAATTCAATTCCTTCATTTTCCAATGTTTCCCATATTGAGATGATCGGGAAAAATCTTGAAAACAGAGTGATGATCAATAATACACCTGCTAAAGATGCGGCAACAATCTCGATCTCGATCCATGAAGGGAAATAATTCATCCATGAAGCTGGTGCATTTTGAATTGGTAAATAAGGGTGCAACAAGATAGGAGTAACGATAAGGTAACGTTTTACCCATGCAAAAACAACTACAGGAATCGCGATAAGCGTTACCGGCAATGGTTTTCTCATACTCTTGAACATCAGTAATACTGCAGGAAGAGCCATCCCTAAGATTTGTGCTGACCAATATAATCCTGCAAATTGACCAGAAAACAAGTCGGTAAGAAGGCGTGCTTCGGGTCCTCTCATTTTATAATAAGGAATAAAATATTCATTAATATTAAAATAAGCATAAACGAAGGCCAGGAATACTAATAATTTTGCCATGTAGCCAAAATGCGCATCCGTAAGGTACTTTTCAAGACTATAAACCTTTCTGAAAACGTACATCCCAATAATCACACAACCTGTTCCTGCAAGGAAAGCACCGGCAACGAAGTAAGGACCAAAGTTAGTACTGTCCCAACCCGGACGCAATGTAGTTGCAAACAACCAGGATGTTACGGTGTGGATGGAGATCGCGAGTGGAATAATTACCACACATAAAATGGTGATACTTTTTTTCATGATCTTCCATTGATCAGGTGTACCTGTCCAGCCTAAGGCTAAGAATTTGTACATCCAACGTTGCCATTTAGGTTTGTCAGTAAGACGGTCGCGGCAAATAGCGATACCCGGAAGTAAAGGCAAATAAAGCAACAGAACGCTTGTTGTCAGATACGTACTGATCACGACCACATCCCATAAGATTGGGGATTGAATACGTGGGTGAAGGAATAAATTTAGAATTCTATCCGGCCGTCCCATATCGATGATAATGATCAATCCTGCCCAAACAACACCTGCCACTGCAATAATTTCGGCAATACGTGTCAATGGTCTGTACCAGGTAAAATTGGTAAGACGAAGAACAGAGGAGATCAAAGCACCAACCAAGCTGATCGCTACGAAGAACACAAAGTTAGAAATGTAAATTCCCCATGTAGCATAGTCCCGCAGGCCGGTAACGATCAAACCGTGTTTCAATTGCTGAATATAGGCATACCCACCAATTAGTATGATCACTACTAAAAAGGCTATCCAGAGTTTACCCAAGAAACTAATCTTTTGCAGCGGCCGAAGAATATCGGCTCGCAACTCTTCCCGTCTCATCGATTGTTGTTCGGGAGTTAATATTATTTCTGCGTGTTTCATATATATATAATTTATTTTCGGTTTGGATATTATTTCTGCTTTTTCAACAATTCAGTTTCCGTGAGGGATCAAAGCTTTTTCATATCTTTTATTAAATAATTTTATAATCTTCTGTATTATGAACTATCGTATCATTTTCGAAAGGGAAATCACGATTCACAGGTGGTAAATAATATACCCTAGGCTCTGTTCCAAGTTCTTCCAGATAACGATATCCTGATCTGTTGGTCAATAATTCTTTCAATCGGAAAGTTTGATCACCGTTTGTTACGGTATCTTCATTTTGATCGCCATAGAATATTGTACCGTTAGGACAAGCTGTTACACAATCGGGTAATTTACCTTCGCGTGCCATATCCGGACAGAAATCACATTTTTCAACCGTTCCTATTTTTGCAGGGAAGCTCTTTTCTATAGAATATTCTGCAGCCTCCATTCCTTGTGGGATGATAGGTTCGCTCCAATTGAATGATCTTGAGTTATATGGGCAAGCTGCCATACAAAAACGGCAACCGATACATCTTTCATTATCGATCATTACCAATCCGTCTTCACGCTTAAAGGTAGCATCAACCGGACATACTTTTGTACAAGGAGGATTATCGCAATGGAAACAAGGTTGAGGCATCCAATAAGGTGTCAACGATTCAGCATCTTGCATGCGTTTTACTTTGATCCATTCAGTTGGTGCTTGTTTATGGTGCATTTTTTGGCAACCTTCAACACATTTTCTTGCATTTGCACATTTTGCAAGATCAATTACCATCACAAATTTCTTCCCTTCAATTCCTTTACGCATTTCCTGATTGGTCAATTTAACAGCTGCGGGATGCTTCATGTTACATCCATCAACCTCCATTAATTTTCCATCGGCAGTAAGTACTTTTACTTTTTCTCCGGTCTCTTTTGTCGAGTCCAGTGAAACAGCTTTACCTATTGCAGAACCAAGTAAAACAACGCCACCTGCTAAAGCACCTAGTTTTAGAAACTTCCTGCGGTCTGATTTGTCATCTTCTTTTTCCATAATCTTTTTTTTAGTATTCAAAAATTGGTTTGTAAAAAAATTGCTGAGTTAGAAATCTATGCCACAAATGTATAGTTTGGTTTAAAAATCGATTATGACTTTACTCACTTTTAATTCTATCTTTTCGCATTTATAACAGCCGTTAAAAAAAGATTAGCGAATTAATTCTGTTTTCTTCTTTGCTTATACATAAAGGGTTTTGGCTGGTTTAGAGGCAGTTTGGTCGCTTTTTTAAGCAATTGCTGACTTTGGCAAAAAAAGATCAGATTATTCCGTTTTAGAAAGATCCGATTCTGAAAATAAATATTTTTATTTGCGGAAGTGCTTGTCAAATAAGGGTTTTTGGACCTGTTTAAACCGAACATTTTTCATGTTTTGTCAAGTATTATGGTAATAAAATCAGTAATTTAATGCAGCTAAGAAACAACGTTTTATTAATTATTATTTTTTATGAATTATATGTTTTTTTATCCGAGAATAAATTAGTATGAATTTATCAGGTGAATTGTTTAATCATATAATAATGAATACAAAAAGTAAAACAGTTCTCGGTTTTTTTTCGCCAAATATTTGAAAACAATTTTTTAGTATCTTTACACGAAGAAAAAAAACATTAAAACAGAGGAACGATTCATATGAGTATCACAAAAGAGCAAATTATAGAAGCATTAAAAAATGTAGAGGATCCTGATCTTAAAAAAGATCTGGTAACACTTGGAATGATTAAAGATCTGGAGGTAAACGGAAAGAATGTAAGTTTCACGGTTGTACTTACAACTCCTGCTTGTCCTATGAAAGCAATGATCCAAAAGGCATGTGAAAATGCTGTGTTGCATTATGTAGATAAAGAAGCGAAAGTGACTGTTACTATGACTGCTAATGTAACTGCTGGCAAAAAAACAGATGCACCTATATTAACAAAAGTGAAAAACATTATCGCTGTTGCTTCCGGAAAGGGAGGAGTAGGAAAGTCGACAGTCGCTTCTAACTTAGCGGTAGCTCTTGCAAAACAAGGTGCTTCGGTAGGATTAGTTGATGCTGATATTTATGGGCCTTCACAAACAATTATGTTTGATGTTGTTCATGAAAAGCCACTGATAAAAGAGGTAGACGGAGTAAATAAAATTGTTCCGGTAGAAAATTATGGCGTGAAATTATTGTCCATCGGTTTTTTTGCTGATACTTCACAAGCTATCGTTTGGCGAGGACCTATGGCAGCAAAAGCATTGACTCAAATGTTGTCTGATGCCGATTGGGGAGACCTTGATTATATGATCATCGATCTACCTCCGGGAACAGGAGATATTCATTTATCATTGGTTGCTGAAGTGCCTATCAATGGAGTTGTGATCGTCAGCACACCTCAAAATGTGGCTTTGGCGGATGCTCAAAAAGGTGTTGGAATGTTTCAGCTGCCTCAGATAAATGTTCCTATTTTAGGTATCGTTGAAAATATGTCCTATTTCACGCCTGCTGAACTTCCAAACAATAAATATTATATATTTGGTAAAGATGGCGCAAAAAATCTTGCAGAGAAATTAGGTGTTCCTTTGTTAGGAGAAATTCCTTTGGTGCAAAGTATTTGTGAAGCCGGTGATGCCGGTCGTCCTGCAGTATTGCAAGAGAATTCACCACAGGCATTGGCTTTCATGCAAATGGCAAGTAACGTGGCGCAACAAGTATCAATTGTAAATGCAACACGGATTTCAGAAAAAAAAGAAGTGGTGAACAGCTAATCATTTAATTGATAAAAGAAATTTTTAATAAAAAATCAGAACATAAATGGAAATGTTAAGAAAAGTAGAAGAGGCATTAGAATTGATCCGGCCTTATCTTCAGGCAGACGGTGGTAATGTTTCATTGATAGAAATTACAGATGATAACATCGTGAAGGTGGAATTGATGGGTGCTTGCAGATCTTGTTCAATGAGTATGATGACCTTGAAAGCAGGGATCGAAGAAGCCATAAAAAGAGCTGTTCCCGAGATCAAAAGTGTTGAAGCCATTAACCTGAATGTAACAGCATAAAATGAAAAAAGTAATCTCCTTTTTTTTTGTTGCTTTTTGTTTTTTACTTTCTTCCTGTACCCCTGATCTTGATATCCCTGATCCCAATGCTGGTGATGCAGATTTTTCAAAGATGGTAGCAGTAGGAGGAAATTACTTAGCAGGCTATCAGGATGGAGCATTATATAAAAAAGGACAATCACTTTCTATTCCCGCATTATTAGCAGAGCAATTTAAATTGGTTGGCGGACCGATTTTCAATCAGGCATTAATGCCCGATTACAGCGGTTTGGGATTGAATTCGAAGATCTGGGAAAGTTGGTTTGTAACACCGAGTCATCTTGGATATAAAACAAATTGCGAAGGTGTAACATCCTTATCACCCTTAAAAAATACGATTTCCATTTCATTAGCAACACCCTATTTAACGGGTATTGCAGGAAACAGTGTTCAGAATTTAGCAGTACCTTTTGCTACCGTTTCCGATTATTTTGATCCTTCATTCGGGGTAAGTTCATTCACCGGAAATACAAATCCTTTTTATGCACGTGTCGCCAGTAACCCCGGAGTTTCTACATTATACGAGGATGCGCATCAGCAAAATGCAACATTCATCACTGCATGGTTGGGCATGGAAGATATATTTAATTATGCAAGCAGAGGTGGTACAGGAGCCGCAATTCCTTCTGCAACAAGTTTTGCAAATTATTTAGACTCAATATTAGGCGGATTAACTGCCAACGGAGCAAAAGGTGTTATTGCTAACATCCCCGATTTCAGAAGTTTTCCTTATTATACATTGGTAGCTTGGGATAATGCTGAGCTCCGTCAGACACAAGCAGATTCATTAAATGATATTTATATTCCTGCAGGATTAACAAATATCTTTTTTGTGGAAGGAAGAAATGGTTTTGTGATTGACGACTCTTCTGTATTTGATTATATTCGTCAGATGCATGCAGGTGAATACATCACACTTTCTGCACCTATCGATTCCATGAAGTGTTATAAATATGGTTTATTGGTCAATACAATCAACGACCGTTATGCTTTGGATAGCTCTGAGGTTTATGAAATTGATCAGGCAACAAGTTCTTACAATTCTATAATTGCGCAAAAAGCCAATCAATATAATTTAGCGTTCGTTGACATGAATTCCTATATGAAAAAAGTTGTTTCAGGAATAAAATGGAATGGTGTTGATTTTAATGCTGAATTTGTAAGTGGTGGTTTTTTTAGCTTAGATGGTTATCATCCGAATCAAAAGGGCTATGCGTTAATTGCAAATGAATTTATCAGATCCATCAATAGCAAATACAATGCTTTTATTCCTGAAGTGTATTGCGCAGATTGTGATGGTGTAAAGTTTCCTTAATTTTTTTAATCATCTTTTTTATACAAATTCATTCCTCTCTTAAGATTTGCAGGGGTGTTTTTAATTCCCCCTTTTGTCTTAATACAAATGATAAAAGAGGAATTGAACTAAGAAAGATTTTAGTTAAAACTCTCTTTTTCCAACTCCATAGACGCCTCAATACACTTATCCATATTATAATATTCCCATTCAGCAAATCGTCCTAATAAAAATATCTGATAAGGTTTTAGCAAGGATTTTAGCAATGCGATATCTTTTCTTGTTGTTTGATGTTGGATGATATAAGAATTTGCTTCATAATTAAAAGCCAATGCTTTTAAATTGCCGGGAAGTAATTTTAGTTCTTCCAATATTTCTGTTTCCGCATGTTTTCCTGAAAATTCCACTACACATGTTTTTCGTTTTGAACCTTCATTATTTGTTTCGCTGAAGTTTCCTGTATAAATGATCCGGTGTGCTTTAAATTTATCTTCAGGTAGATACAACCAGGAAAGATCATTTTCATCCGTTTCACACAATACGTTTGAAGTGCCGTTTGAGATCAGTCCGGAGACATTCTGCAATGCATGTTGTAATGCATTATCATTGATTTGAATGATCTTATGTAATTCGCGGACATCACCACAAAACACAATTGAATCCACCACTTTGTCATTCTTATTAATGGATAATTTTTTATCTGCCTGAACACTTATGGATTCAACAGTATAGGAACAGTTGATGGATAAGCCTTCCGATAAGCGGTTGACAATGAATTGCGAACCATCTCTGCGTGGATAAAAGAAGGAGGAGTGCACCATATTCGCTTCTTCCTTTTTGAGGATATTGCTGAGGATCACTTCGTTTAATTTTGGCATTGGTAGTTTACCATCTAGCCATTGCAGAGGCACAGCTGCCAGGTCGGTATTCCAGATCTTAGAATTGTATGGTCCAAAATAAAGTTTGTAGAGTTCTTCGCCGAAATTACCGATTAAAAAATCTTTAAAATTTTTATAGGAGTCGGTGTTGTTCTCCTTTAAAAGTTCCAGGAGTTCATTAACGATTACCTTCATTTTTTCTTCGGGTAACTGGTAAAGGAAATTTTCGATAGGGTAGCCGATCAGTTTTTCCAGTAATACTATTTTTGCATTACGAGTAGCTTTCAGAAACTCTTTTTCCTGATCGAAATGTTTCCAGAACCAATCTAATACCATATGGTTTCTGCTATTGAAGACATGGCCACCTACGCGATGAAAAAGAATACCATTTATTCTTTCACATTTTATCAGCCCACCAAATTTCGGGTTCTTCTCAACTATCTCAACCTGATAGCGGTTGTTAAGCATTCTTGAGATGCTTAAGCCGGATATACCTGAACCAATTACTGCTACTTTTTTCATGCGGTCAAATTTAATTGAATTTACTATTTCTCAATTTTAGCAGCGTATCGCTGAGTTTTATGGAAGCTTTATTCAACGTACAATTATAAGAAATATTTTGGAAACGTTATGTGTACAAAGGGCTTGTATAATGTTTTTATGAGGAGGGATAGTTTTTTGTAAGGTAAGAATGTGGTAATTTGATAGTAGAAATGCCCCTAGCTCCCTTTGTAAAGAGGGAATAGTTCTAACAATGATTTTAGAATAGAATTAAAATATGCTTTTTGTTTTAAGAAAGGTTTACAGGAAGATCATTGTTTAAAAGCAATTGACCTTTCGGAGCCGCGGGTGAGGACTGAAAGCATCCGATGCCGTGTAGCATGTGCGGCAGCAATTATGCTTTCTTGATTTTTGTTTCTTTTTGATCAAGCAAAAAGATAAAAAGGATATTAAAAGCAGTTTTGCTTTATTGCAATTATCTTTACCAAAAGCATTCTATTTAAAAACTTTCTTCTTCCCACTTTTTGAAGGCAAAAAGTTGCAAAAACCTCTTTCGT
>CANJPX010000036.1 GCA_947476185.1 Bacteroidota bacterium | reverse complement strand
GTGTTCGTTTTATTTAAAACCATGACTCAAAAGAAATCAACCAGATCGCCCCTTTTAACAATATTTTTGACAGTGTTTATTAATCTGTTGGGAGTGGGTATTGTTATACCGGTAATAGCACCTCTTTTGCTTGTGCCAACCTATAATATGCTTCCTGCAGATATGAGCCCTGAAACCCGTTCAATCATTCTTGGGTTTTTAATTGCAGCATTCCCTTTGGCTCAGTTTTTCGGAGCCCCTATGTTGGGAGCTCTTTCAGACCGTTATGGTAGAAAAAAATTCTTAGCGCTTTCGATTTTTGGAACTTTCATTGGCTATCTGCTTTTTGCCTATGCTATTATTGTTCATGATATTTATTTGTTATTCTTCAGCAGGATCCTGGATGGCTTTACCGGAGGAAATATATCTATAGCATTTTCCGCAATTTCTGACTTAAGTGATGAGAAAACAAAAGCGAAAAACTTCGGGATGGTTGGGGCAGCTTTTGGTTTAGGGTTTATCCTTGGTCCATACATGGGCGGAAAACTTGCAGATCCGAATATAGTTTCTTGGTTTAATGCTGCAACGCCATTTTGGTTTGCTGCCGGATTAACAGCTTTAAATCTGGTATTCGTATTCGTTTCTTTTCCTGAAACCTTGAAAGAAATTAATAACACACCTGTCAGTTTATTTTCAGGAATTCGAAACATCTCTTCAGCCTTTCGACTCAAACATTTAAGGACGATCTTTTTAGTTGTGTTTTTATTGACTTTGGGCTGGAACTTTTTTACTCAATTTTTCTCGGTATTCCTTATTCACAAATTTGAGTACAAGGATTTTTCTCAAATTGCCGATATCTTCGCCTTCATTGGGATTTGGATTGTTGTTGCTCAAGGCGGATTTCAACGACCTTTAACAAAAAAACACTCTTCCTTAAACATTATTAAGGTAACAGCAATTCTAATTGCAATTACTTTGCCGATGCTTTTATTTCCAACTTCTACACAAGTAATATACATCTTTTATATTCTCCCGTTTATTTCTGTTTTTCAAGGAATCACTCAACCAAACCTTACTGCCGTTGTTTCCAATCAGGTTGGTGAAAAGGAGCAAGGACAAATTTTGGGGATAAATCAATCCATACAATCTTTAGGAATGGCAATTCCTCCTGTAATTGCAGGTTATATTCATACGGTAAATCCGAATTTGCCAATTATAGTTGCTTCTATTTGTACCTTAGTTGGATGGCTTGTTCTTGTTTTGTTTTTCAAAAATAAAAATGAAAAACAATCTTTTGAAAAATAAATTGATTTATCAGATCTTATCTGCTCACTAAAATAAATTTCCCATACATGAAAAAAATTATTTATTCAGCGGCTTTCGCTTCTTTAGTATTGTTAATTTCTTGCTCAGGTGATAAAGGAAAAACAACGGAATCAGCAAAGACGTTTTCTGCGGATGAAGTAAAAGCAGAAACCAAAAAAACGAATGCGTTTTTCGATAGAGTTTTTGATGCAGCTGTTGACCGCGATCCAATGCGCCAGTCAATTCTTGGAATAAAAAAAGATTATGATAAATGGACCGATATTAGCGATGAGCACACACAAAAAGAATTGGAAATTGTAAAAGCAAATCTGGATTCGCTGAAAACTAATTTTAAGTTCGATGCACTTGATGAACAAGCCAAGATCTCTTACAAACTATTTGAAAAGGAATGTTACGATCGTCTTGATAATTTTAAATGGCGTTTCCATGATTATCCTGTTAATCAAATGGGTGGCTTACAAACGGATATCCCTACATTTTTGGTGAATGTTCATTTAATTGCAGATAAAAAAGATGCATTGGCTTATATTTCTCGTTTGAATGGCATTAATTCTCTTTTCGATCAGTTGATAGTGAATTTAAAAATCCGCGAAGAAAAAAACATCATCCCTCCGAAGTTTGTTTTTCCATACGTGATCAATGATTGCAAGAATATCATTAGCGGTGCTCCATTTGAAAAGGGTAAACAGGATTGTGCTTTGTTGGAAGATATTACAAAAAAGGTGAATGCATTAAAAGATGCTAGTGATGTCGAGAAAAAGCAATTGATAGGAGATGCGACTGCTGCTTTGCTCGATTCTGTAAAACCTGCATATGAAAAATTGATGAGCTATTGGAACGAGTTGGAGAAAAAATCAACGGCCGATGATGGTGCTTGGAAACTGCCAGATGGTGACACTTTTTACGATGCGGCCTTGAAACAGACCACGACCACGAATATGACAGCGGATGAAATTCATGAATTGGGTTTAAAGGAAGTGGCGCGTATTCATACTGAGATGAAAGAAATTATGAAGCAGGTGCATTTTAAAAATGATAACCTGAACGATTTTTTTGATTTCATGCGTGCCGATAAACAATTCTATTTTCAAAATACTGCTGAAGGAAAAGAAGCTTATCGTGTGAAGGCCGTTAAAATTATTGACGATATGAAAAGGGAATTGGACAAATTATTTTTAACAAAACCAAAAGCGGATATTGTTGTTTTGCCTGTTGAAGCTTTTCGGGAAAAATCGGCAGGTGGTGCTTTCTATGAAGACCCTGCAGCAGATGGTTCCCGTCCCGGACGATATTATATAAATCTTTTTAATATGGCCGACCAGGCTATTTATCAGATGGAAGCATTGGCATATCATGAAGGAATTCCAGGCCATCATATGCAAATTGCTATTGCGCAGGAATTAAAAGGAATTCCGAAATTCAGAATGCATGGTGGAAATACCGCATATGTAGAAGGCTGGGCTCTTTATTCCGAACGTGTTCCAAAAGAGATCGGTTTTTATAAGGATCCATATTCTGACTTTGGAAGATTAGCGATGGAATTATTTCGTGCCGCTCGTTTAGTTGTTGATACAGGAATTCACCGTAAAAAATGGTCGCGCGAAAAAGCCCTTGCCTATTTTAAGGAGAATACGCCCAATCCAATTGGTGATAACAAAAAGGAAATAGAGCGATATATTGTATGGCCATCGCAAGCTACAGGTTATAAGATTGGAATGAATAAAATACTTGAACTGCGAGAAAATTCAAAAAAGAAATTAGGAGACAAGTTTGATATTCGAGAGTTTCATGATGTCGTATTGACTTCTGGCCCTGTTCCTTTAGATATTTTGGAGGAAATGGTTAACAGTTGGGTGGCTAAGAAAAAAAAATAATAGTTCAACATTCAAAATTATAAAGTTCAAAGAAAAAGCATGCATTAACATACTATAAAGTTCTCAAACATTGAACTTCTTAAATTTAAACCAATAGAAATGGCAAAAAAAGCAACTCCCAAAGCAAAAGTTTCAAAATCAATTCTTAATGCAAGATCATTAGATTTTTTGAAAACATATTTGAATAATGCCTCTCCAACAGGTTTTGAAAGTGCAGGTCAGAAAATTTGGCTGGATTATATCAAACCCTATACAGATGATTATTTTACCGATAATTATGGAACAGCAGTCGCAGTTATCAATCCGAATGCAGCTTTTAAGGTTGTGATAGAAGCGCATGCCGATGAAATTTCATGGTTTGTTCACTATATTACAAACGATGGTTTTATTTATCTGAGAAGAAATGGCGGTAGCGATCATATGATAGCTCCTTCTAAACGTGTGAACATACATACTGATAAAGGAATTATTAAGGCTGTTTTCGGATGGCCGGCAATTCATGTTCGCGATGCATCAAAAGAAGAACCACCTTCCTTAAAAAATATTTTCCTTGATTGCGGTTGTTCCACAAAAAAAGAAGTTGAAGCGTTGGGTGTGCATGTTGGTTGTGTTGTTACTTATGAAGATGAGTTTATGGTGTTGAATGAGCGTTATTATGTTGGGAGAGCTTTGGACAACAGGGTTGGTGGATTCATGATAGCTGAGGTAGCCAGAATATTAAAAGAAAGCAAAACAAAATTACCTTTTGGATTATATTTCACAAACTCTGTTCAGGAAGAAGTAGGATTAAGAGGAGCTGAAATGATTACACATACTATTAAACCAAATGTTGCAATTATCACTGATGTGTGTCACGATACACAATCGCCGATGATGAATAAGGTTGCTAGTGGAGATCTTGCCTGCGGAAAAGGGCCTGTATTGACATACGGACCTGCAGTTCAAAATAATTTGTTGAAATTGATCATTGCTGCTGCTGACAAAAAGAAGATCCCGTTCCAGAGAGCTGCTGCTTCAAGGGCGACAGGTACGGATACTGATGCATTTGCATATTCGATGGGAGGGATACCTTCAGCGTTAATATCCTTGCCGCTCCGATATATGCATACTACAGTGGAAAGTGTTCATAAGGAAGATGTGGAAAATGTGATTAAATTAATCATAGAATCCTTGAGATCAATTAAAAATAATCACGATTTTAAGTATAGCAAAAAGTAAAGAAAAAGGGAGAAAGCCCTTTTTCTATTTTACCGGCGAATGCAACTTTTTCAAGTTCTTTCCGTAAAGCAAAATTGGAAAATTGTATATATGAAAATCTACTCACTTTCTTATTGTTTATTTTTGGTGCTTGCGTTGTTTGGCTCTTGCAATAATGATACAAATTCCAATAAGGAAGCCATTTTAAACTCAGATGATTCTACTGCATTCCTAGAAGTAAAATCCCCTTCTGTTCCCTTTGGTAAATATGATATGGTGATCAGTGATATCCCATTTCCTTTTGAGATTCTTGATAATTTGTATTCCAAAAAGATTCCATTCAACGAAAGGGCCATGAATGAAATTCGTAATATTTCAAAATACAATCAATATTATTCAAAAGCATTGAATTTAGGAGTTTATGGCGCTGATCTGGCCTATGCTGTAACCTATGAGGAGTTTTCGAAAATGGGTGCTTACATTAAGAATACAAAACGCCTGGCCGAAGAATTAAATATTCCTTATGCTTTCGACCAATCAATGATGGATAAATATTCGAAATATAAAGACAATAAAGATTCGCTTACCAAAATTGTTTATGAGTCCTATAATCAGGTGGATAAGGCATTGAAAGGAGATGAGCGTGTTGGAATGGCTGCATTAGTTGTTACCGGAAGTTGGTTGGAAGGGCTATATATTTCGAGCAAAACATTTTTAAAGACACCAAAAACAACCGAAAATAGTTCTCTTTATAAAGTCATCCGGACTCAAAAGCAAAGCTTGGTGATTGTTATAAAATTGTTGGAGGAATATAAAAAAGACCTATTTATTTCAGGTGTCATTGCTGACTTGAATGGTATCACTGCTGATTATAATAATATTACTTCTGATAGTATGATGAATGAAACCCAACTTTTGATCATTCATTCTAAAATTGAAACGTTGCGTTCCAAAATTATAGAAGGATAATAAATTACTTTTTTTCTTCAGTTAAAAAAATCTGCAATTTCTCCAACTCATTCGTGTTGATAAAATCAACACCGCAATTCAATAATTGGCGCCAAACTTTTATGTTCTCAGGTGAAGCCCAAAGTCTGATTTTTTTTTCTTGAAAATGTGCTTTATCAACCAATGAAATTAAGTTTTTCTTTTCGTCAACCGGCATTTCTCCTTTTCCATTCCATTTTAAAATATTGGAGTATTTTGCACTCGCTAATGGGCACAAGGATTTATTGTAGTGCTTGTCAATATGCAACAGGTCTTCATCGATAAATGCAAAACGTATATTTTCATTTTCCATAATAGAGTATGGTTTATTGCCTGTTATAATGACCGTTACTCCTTTTAGGATAACAGTTCCGTTTTCGTATTTGCTAAGGATAGATTGATATTTTTCTAATGCTTTTTTTAAGACCATATAGGTTTTCTCTTGATCCGATTTAATTTCAATTAATAATGTGAGCGATTCTGTACAGCCTTCATATACCTTTCCATTATGCTTGTTGCAACTGTCCAGAAGGGGTTTTAGATATAGATTTTCCAAGGTGTTTTGTCTCTTGAAAAGAGGATGGGTATGAGAAACAATAAGTTGGTCGTTGATCAAATAAATATCGGCCTCAATACTTATGAACTTGTTTTTTAAAGCATCCGTCAAAGGTTGATTCTGTTTGTAATCATTATGTGAATGTGCGTTTTTTAGGCAACAATCCTGTGCAAAAAACGTATTTGATGAAATTATAATGAAGAAGATTGTTGATAGTTTCAGTTGCATGTAAGCAAAGTTTTTCGATATTTAATTAATCATAAAAATGATGAAATTTAATGTAAATTTCAGTATTTTAGTCAAAATTTAAAGATTCAGATAATAAAGATTCAGAGGGATGGCAATAATAGGTTCGGTAATCAAGCGTTCATTTGAATTGAGGGAGAGATTACCCAAAATTCGTACGAAGGACGGTTATAAACAACAAACAAAAGTATTAAAGAAATTGTTGGCGAAAGCTGAATTTACTGCTTTTGGTGAGCATTATAATTTCTCAAAATTATTAGGTGAAGAAGATGTAATTGCAGCATTCCAAAGAACGGTGAAAACGCACGATTATAATTCCATGTTTAAAAATTGGTGGCATCGTGCAAAAGCTGGGGAGTCAAACGTTTGCTGGCCTAAAAAAATAAAATATTTTGCATTGAGCTCCGGCACTTCTGAATCGTCCAGCAAATATATTCCTGTCACCACAGATATGATCAAGGTAATTCAAAAAGTCGGATTACGACAAATGATCTCACAAGTTCATTATGGATTACCCGAAGAGCATTTTGAAAGAGGCGTTTTGATGGTGGGTGGAAGTACAGATCTGAAATATAACGGCCGTTATTATGAAGGAGATCTTAGCGGTATCACTACCAGCACAATTCCTTTTTATGTTCAGGGTTACAATAAGCCGGGTAAATTAATTACCAAGGAACGGAATTGGGAAGCTCGTTTGGAAGAAATAAGTAAAAAGGCGAAGGATTGGGATATTGGTATCATTTGCGGAGTGCCTGCATGGATCCAAATATTGTTTGAGAAGATAATTGCAGATTATAATGTTGAAACGATACATGATATCTGGCCAAATTTGAATGTATATATTCATGGTGGTGTTTCATTCGCGCCTTATAAAAAAGGCTTTGAAAAATTATTGTCGCGTCCAATTATTTATATTGATACTTATTTGGCTTCTGAGGGATATATCGCTTTTCAAACACGACAAGAATCGGATTCGATGAAGTTGAGTCTGGACAATGGTTTGTTTTATGAATTTGTGCCATTTAATGAACGTAATTTTGATGCCGAAAGTAATATTGTAGAAAACCCGGAAACACTGCATATCAACCAAGTGAAAGAAGGTGTTGAATATGCATTGCTACTAACAACTTGTTCAGGTGCATGGAGATATTTGATCGGTGATGTGATAAAATTTACTTCCGTTGAAAGAGACGAAATTGTAATCACGGGAAGAACAAAACATTTTTTAAGTTTGTGTGGAGAGCATCTTTCACAGGATAATATGAATCGGGCTATAGAACTTGTTTCTGCCGAATTGAATATCGACATAAAAGAGTTTACTGTTGCAGGTATAAATTATGATACCATGTTTGCGCACCATTGGTTTATCGGAACAGACGATGTTGTGGATGTGAAACAATTACGGAATAGGCTTGATGAAATATTGATGGAATTGAATGATGATTATAAAGTAGAGCGTATCGCTGCACTAAAAGATGTGATCGTTAATGTTTTACCTAGCAGTGTGTTTTACGATTATATGAAAACGAAAGGAAAGGTAGGAGCTTCATTTAAATTTCCTCGTGTATTGAAAAATAACCAGCTCTTAGATTGGGAAACCTATCTGAAATTAAAAAAATAATGCATGATATTTAAAGCCATTTTTCAAGGATTAGCTTTAGGACTGGCTTTGGCATTATCGCTTGGCCCTTCATTTTTTGCTCTTATTCAAACAAGCACAAAGCGTGGTTTCAGACCGGCCTTGGGCTTGGCTTTTGGCATTTTTTTAAGTGATATGCTTTGTGTGTTTTTAGCTTATTTAGGAATAGCGCAATTTTTTGATAATCCGCAACACAAGATCTATACAGGATTGATTGGCGGCACTGTTTTGGTGATGTTCGGATTTTTTAGTGTCTTTCAAAGAAAAAAAGTAGAGGAAAAAAATTTAGAAGTAAAAGCGGTAAGCATTCCTTTATATATAATTAAAGGTTTTCTTCTCAATCTTCTGAATCCTATTGTTATTGGTTTGTGGATGGCATGTGTTGTTACAGTGAGCTCAAATAAAGATTATTCACTTATTCATGTTGCATTGTTTTTTTCTACTTCACTTTTAACAGTGTTCTTTACAGATACTTTAAAGGCTTATTCTGCCAATAAGATCAGCAATTATTTAAGTGAAAATATTCTACGGATCGTGAGTATAATTGCAGGGATTATTTTAATGATCTCAGGGCTGGTAATGATCTATAAGGTTTTTTTGTAAAAGAACTTATTTCTCCAAAATTGCTTTGATATTTGGTTTGAAATATAAGTTGCCTTTCAAAATTTTTCCATCTTCTCTGAAAATGGGTTCTCCGTTTTCATCCAGCTTACTCATATTGCTTCGTTGGATCTCATCAAATACTTCTTCTATTTTATGTTGTAAGCCATGACGTAAAATAGTCCCGAATAATATATATAATTGATCGCCAATGGCATCTGCAATTTCAACCAGATCACCTTTTTTACAGGCATCCAGGTATTCTTCGTTCTCTTCTTTTATCAAATTGTAACGCAAGGTATATTCATTCTCTCCAACTTCTGCAGTAGGTGTATATCGGTTGCCGATCTTAAACGTATCATGAAATTTTTCAACGTGTTTGATTTTATGAATAAGTGATCCTGTTGTTGAATGTGTTTCCATTTTTAATTATAAAGTTTTAATTTTTAGCTAAACACGCTTCCAAGCATCTTTACTTTTTCTTTCCTTTACTTTCTTTGTATCGTGCATTGATACCATCTAAAATATCTTTGGTAATATCCAAGCTGTCATTAACCAATAATACCGGACTTAACGGTCCTTCGCTATAGGCTAGAACATAATTGTAATTCCCCGATTTATTATATTCCTTGATATAGTCGGTTAAATTTTTACGCGCTTCTTCTGTTCTTGCCTGAATTTTTTCTCCTAATGCGTCAGATTTTAATTGCAACTGATCCAATTCGTCTTTTCTTGCAGCAAATTTTTCTTGCTCTCCGCTTATTTGGTTGTCGGACATCATTCCTTTGTTTGCTTTTTCCTGAAAATCAGCATAATCTTGCTGCAATTTTTGACCTTTCGTTTGATATTCGGTTTGTAATACATTTTGTTCTGCTTGTGCAGATGCGCTTACATCCTTTAAGAAATCATAATTTTTGCTTAAGATATCTAAATTCACATAAACGATCTTGGATGCTTTTATTTCAGTTGGTGACAGAACAATTGGTTTTGCAACTACTGCAGAGTCTTTAGCATCTATGGGTTGTTTTGCACCGGAGTTTGAAGTAAAATGTAAATAATATAGTATAGCCACTGCAATTGATAAAACTACATTCAGGACAAGGGAGGAGTTTTTATTCATTTTCGTTTTTAATTTTTACCATACAAATATAAATCAAAAAACGTCCCTAATTGCTTAAGGACGTTTCTCTTATTAATAAAAAATGTTAATAATTAGTTTTTTGCTAAATAGCTGGCAACGCCATCATGTGTAGCTTTCATTGCTGTTTCTCCTTTTACCCAATTAGCCGGGCAAACTTCTCCGTTCTCTTCGTTGAACTGTAATGCGTCCACCATACGGATTGCCTCATCAACGTTACGGCCTAATGGAAGATCATTGATCAATTGGTGTCGTACAATTCCTTTTTTATCAATTAAATAAAGTCCGCGATAAGCGATCATCGGTCCGTTTGCAATAATTTGGTCATTTTCACCCACTTCGTATTCACCAAAAAGAACATCAAAATTCATGGATATTACTTTTGTGGTATCTGCAACAATTGGATATTTAACACCTTGAATACCACCTTGTGCTTTTGGTACTTGTAACCATCCCCAGTGCGACTGCTCAGTATCTGTAGAACATGCTACAACTGCTACATTACGAGATTCGAATTCAGCCATTTTTTCTTGAAATGCATGTAATTCTGTTGGACAAACAAATGTGAAATCTTTTGGATAGAAAAAAAAGATCACATGTTTCTTTCCGATATATTGTTCTAAAGAGAAATCTTCAACAAATTCTCCTCCGTTTACTACTGCTTGCGCTTTAAAAGCTGGTGCTTTTTTTCCTACTAATGACATGATTTTATGTGTTTTAAAGGTTTAACAAAATTTTCTGCGCAAATTTACGAAATTAGCTGCAGCAAATATGATTTTTTGCTAAAACATTTTGCTACCTTTATTGTTGAGAAAGAAGAATATTTTTGAATATTCTATTCGCTCAATAATTAATTAATTTAAACTGTAATATTAATATACTATGAAAATTGAATTAGGACAAAAAGCACCTGCATTTGCACTTCTGGATAGTGATAAAAATGAGGTTTCATTAGCACAATACAAAGGAAAAAATGTGTTGTTATTATTTTTCCCTCTGGCCTTTACCGGCACTTGTACAACTGAATTATGTTCAATGCGTGATGACATTGCGAGTTATAATAGTGCAAATGCACAAGTATTTGGTATTTCTGTTGATTCCCGCTTTGTGTTGGGGAAATTCAAAGAAGAACAAAAATTAAATTTTCCACTTCTTTCAGATTTTAATAAAGAAGTGTCTGCTGCTTATGGATGTTTATACGAATCCTTTATCGGTATGAATGGTGTTTCAAAACGTTCAGCATTTGTGATTGATGCAGAGGGTTTTGTGCGATATTCAGAAGTGCTTGAAAATGCTGCAGAAATTCCAAATTTTGTAAAAATAAAAGAAGTATTGGCAGGGTTGAAATAATCATGCGAATAGAATGTTTTAAGAGGGATCTGGTTGTAATGACTTGATCCCTTTTTTTACTAAATTATTAGAACAATTCTCCCTCTGCAAAGAGTGCTAGGGTGTAAAAAATAGACATAGAAACGATACTCAATTTCGTTATATCTTTAGTTTTATCCAAAAATAGCGGGAATTGCTGCCAAAAAATTTATTGATGAGGAAAGATTTACTCGAATAGCAGCTATTAACCGCGGTTCTTCTGAACGAAAGTGAGGAAGGAATTTCCTTATAAAACATAAGAGGTTTTTGCCACTTTTTGCCTTCAAAAAGTGGGTAGAAGAAAGTTTTAAAAAAAAGTGATTTTGGTAAATATAATTTCAAAAAAATAAAACTACTTCCAATTTTCCTTTTTATCTTTTTGCTTGATCAAAAAGAAAGAAAAAATCAAGAAAGCATAATTGCTGCCGCACTGACTCCACGACATCGTATGCTTTCAATCCTCACGCGCGACTTCGAAAGTTGATTTCTTTTTACAAAAAACATAATTAGGACAATTTCCCCTTTACAAAGGGGGCTAGTGGGATTCATTTGAGTTCAGCCTACAGTGAGCCAAATGAAATTTAGGAATAGTTCCGATAATTTCTAATCCCATTCGGTAATCTTAGGTTGACCTGCGTGCCAGAATACACACAAATTCATTGTGACAATTCACCGTTAATGTGAGTGACAAAGATAAATGTTTTCTTTTTTTACTTTCAATAATAAAGTACCGGAATATAGAAATGGAAATTACAAACTTGCGATCGCTACTCCTGCTCCCAATAGAATAACTATAAATTTGATCAGGTTGAACCGGTGATTTTCACTCGATTCGAAAAGAATAGTTGTTGAAATATGAAGAAAGATCCCGATCACTACCGCCATTATCTTGTCGAAATAGATCGAAAGATCAAACAGCATATTTTGACCGATCGCATAACTGGTAAATGTTCCCAGTGGTGTTACCAAGGCAAATATGATCAGCCACATAATTGCAGTTTGTTTACTGATATGCGATTGTAATAACATGGTCATTAATGCTATTGCAATCGGAATATTATGCATGATGATGCCCGTTAACAATGAGTTGTGTGAGTCTATCGACAGATTAGCCAATGGCATGCCTTCCAAAAATGAGTGAATGGAAAGCCCAATCATCATCGCATATGGAAAAGCATTGTGCTGATGATCGTGTTTATGAACATGAATATGTCCGTGTTCTATTCCTTCAGAGAAAAATTCCAATAATATTTGAGCGAAAAATCCGATCAAAATGTAAATGCCAACATTAGGAGTGCCGGACAAATAAATTTCAGGGATCAAATGAAGTACACTTATCGCAAATAAAAAAGCTCCACTGAACGAAAGAATGAGTTTTAAATTTTTACTGCTGATGTTTATGAATAGTACACTCGTTCCGCTAATGATAACAGATAGGAAAAGAATGAGGTACATAAAATAATTCATATTGTATTTTTATTTATTCTTTTCGTAGCCCCCCCCCTAACCCCTCTCAAGAGGTGAATGCATCCCATTATGTATTAAAATTATTCTTCAAATAAAAATCATAAATACGAAGCAAATTCCTAGTCGCACAATAAACCAAATCTCCTCTTGTGAGGGGCAGTGGTGTTTGTTTTTTATTCTTTTCTCGCAACGATTATCAACCTATCTGAATTCAATTCATCAAATGGATCTAATTGGTAGTTGCCCGACAAATGTACAATTTTAAGTTTATTTGCTTTAAAGTATTTCTCAAAATCGTTTAGTGTTAATGCTTTTACACGTTCTTGAAAACTATGGTCTTTGCCCTTATCTGTGAAATTAATTTGTTTTACGATAAAATTATTTTCTACTTTTTTGCTGATCTTAAATTCAATCCCTTCTATTGTTTTGTTTTCCTGAGCAACAAGATCTTTAATTATTTTTTTTGAATTCATAAAATCCAACACAAAGATCCCTCCTGGTTTTAAGGCTTGTGAAACAGCTTTGATCGTAGCATTGTCGTCCCGTTGATTTTCGAAATAACCGAAGCTGGTGAAAAGATTCAATACGACATCATAGTAATTGCTGCGAAAAAGTTTCCGCATATCATGAACATAAAAATGCAGGGTGTCGTTTTCTTCCGTCTTTGCGCAATCAATGCTTTTAGGTGAAAGGTCGATACCTGTTACGTCAACTCCTTTTTTGTTAAGATAAATGGAATGTCTGCCTTTTCCACAACCAAGATCAAGCACACGACATTTTTTTTCAAGTTTAAGAAATTGAAAGAGCTTGTCGATAAACAATTCAGCTTCTGTAAAATCTCTGTTCTTATACAATATATGATAGTAGGACGAATCAAACCAGCATTCAAACCATTCTGTATGTTTACCTTCTGTCATTATTGTATTATTTGTACAAAAATAGAAATTATTAGGGCCAATTGATTAAATTTGACAATAGTAACGATAATAATATGGCAAAGATCAATCAAATCACTCCTATTGATTGGAAAACCGAACTTAAGGCTACTGCCTATAAATACCATGTGCTTATTGCATGGGTGGCTGTTGGAATGGATCCTCTTTGGTCAATCGGTGATTATTATAACAGTCCGCTTCACTTTACCGATTTTCTTATTTTTCGGTTAGTCGTTACATTCATTACACTTTTGATGGTTTTGTTTCGAAAAAAATTTATTGATCATCCTGAAATCATTGTGCTGATCCCATTCGTTGGTATCTCTATTCAAAATGCCTATATGTTTAATGTGATGAATATTTCTGAATTGCAGAAACACACCTTCGCATACATTGCTTTGTTTATCGGAGGTGGTATGTTTGTATTGTGGCGTCCTATCTATTCCATTTTTGTAGTCGTAATTTCACTTATTGCCAATATTGTTTTTTTTCAACTTTTCGGACAACTCAGTGTTGGCGATGTTCTAATTAATGGAGGCTTGCTAATTTTATCCGTTGCATTATTTACAATTTTGTTAATTCATACACGAACGAATCTTACCAAAAAAGAAATTATTTCCCGTCTGGCGTTGGCCGAATCCAATAATCAGTTGGAACAAAAAAATGTGATCATTGAAGAAAAAAATAAAGATATCCGTGATAGCATAAATTATGCACAAAGGATTCAACAAGCTATTTTACCACCATCAGAAAAAATAGATCTTGTTTTAAAAGATTATTTTATCTTTTTTAAACCGAAAGATATTGTGAGTGGCGATTTCTATTGGCATGCTGCTGTTCAAACAACTCCGCAAGATGGAAAACCAAAAGAGAATATTGTGGTGATGGCGGCTGTAGACTGCACCGGACACGGTGTTCCTGGGGCTTTGATGAGTATCATCGGCAGTACAATCTTAAATCAGACAACGACATCGGCAGCAGTTAATTCACCTGCCGATGCTTTGGGATTCTTAAACAGAGAGATCACAAAAACATTAAATTCAATAAAAGATGGGATGGATATTGCTTTGTGTGCCATTAATTTCGAAAAGAAAGAATTGCAATATGCCGGAGCAAATAATCCTTTATACATCGTTCGTCAAAAACAATTTATTGAAATAAAAGCTGATAAACTAGCGATTGGAGCAGATTCAGAGGATGCTCATGTAAAAGAGTTTACAAATCATGTTGTTAAATTGGAAAAAGGGGATTCGGTATATTTATTTACTGATGGTTATGCCGATCAGTTTGGCGGACCTTTTGAAAAAAAATTTAAGTATAAAAAATTTCAGGAATTGTTAGTTGAGATACAAGACAATACGATGGAGGAACAGAAGCAGATCCTTAATTTTCATTTCGAACAGTGGAAAGGTGAATTGGAACAAGTAGATGATATATTAGTAATTGGAATACGGATATAAATTCTGCCAAAGGGGTGGATATGGATATATATTTCCTTATATTAATCTTTTATATTTACTAAAAAATCTACACAAAAATTTAATCTTATTCTTTTCTTGCCTTAGTGCTGAGATTACTAAAATTTATACCTTTACTTTTAAATACTCTGTTTTGAATAAGATATACTCTCCAATTATCAAATTATTATTGATCGTAACACTTTTTTTTGGTGTTATTATTCCTTCTTATTCCCAGGAATTAAAATTCAGTCGCATTACTTCTGAGCAAGGATTATCTATGGGGGTTGTAAACTGCATTTTGCAGGATAGCAGAGGTTTTATGTGGTTTGGTACGCAGGATGGGCTCAATAAATTCGATGGTTATAACATCACCGTATTTAAAAACAATCAACTGGATTCAAATTCTATTTCCAACAATTTTATCAATACATTGTATGAAAATAAAAACGGGGAATTACTTATTGGAACGAATGGAGGAGGTTTTGATTCGTACAATTTAAGTACGGGAAAATTTAAACATCATATTAGGGTTTCGGGAAATAAGAATTCTTTAAGCAATAATAATGTTAAATGCATTTTAGAAGATAAACAAGGATTATTATGGATCGGTACCGATGAGGGTTTGAATTCATATGATCAAAACACAAAAAAATATGCGCGTTATCTCAACGATAAGAATAATGCAAATTCTCTTTCAAATAACAATGCGTGGTCGTTGGATGAAGGTCCTGATGGGAAAATATGGATAGGCACTTATGGTGGAGGATTAAACTCTTTTGATAAACGCACCAATAAATTTGAGCATTTTAATCAATACGATTCTAAAGGTGGATTGCTTTTTGAAAGTATTAATTTAATACGCTGTATCCATGAAGACAAAGAAGGGTTGTTCTGGATAGGAACGTATGAAGGGATCCAGATTTTTGATCCACAATCCGGAAAATTTATTAAGAATATAAGAAGTAATCCTGCCGATCCGAATAGTTTGGTTAATAATCAAATTATGAATATTGATGAAGATGCCGCCGGCATTTTATGGATCGCAACTTATGGAAGCGGGATAAATTTATACAATAAAAAAACCGGTCGTTTCAGGAACATTGTTTATGACGAAAAAAATATTTCCGGAATTACAAGTAATCAAATTAAATGCATCTATCACGATAAAGTTGGTTCTGTATGGGTAGGCACCGAAGGCGGAGGCGTAAATGCACATTTTCATGCATCAAGCAAATTTAAATTGTATAATAGTAATTCTGATGCAAGTAAATCTTTCAAAAGTAATCTTGTGTTGGCACTTATGGAAGATCACAATGGCTTATTGTGGGTCGGTACTAGTCACGGTGGATTGACAACATTAGACAGAGAGACTAATACATTTCAGTTTTATCCGCAATTATCAACTGGTTCAACGGAATCGATACTTTCATTATGTGAAGATAAAGATGGAATTATTTGGGTAGGTACTTGGGGGGCCGGGTTAAATTCGTATGATACAAAAACAAAAAAGGTAACAATTTATCCTGAATTTAAATCTATTGCTGCTGCAACCATTGTTTCGCTTTTTCAGGATTCTCGTGGTAACATTTGGGTAGGAACATATGGTGCCGGAGTATTTTTATATAATAAAACAACAGAGCACTTTACAAATTATAATACAGGAAATGGATTAAGTAACAATAACGTTTACAATATTTATGAGGACAGTAAAAAAAATCTGTGGATCGCGACAGATGGCGGAGGGGTTGTAAAATATGATCCTGAATCAAATGTTTTTAGAGTTTATAACAGAGATGAAGTAGCTAATAGTATAAGTTCCAATTCGGTTAATTGTTCGTTTGAAGATCATGATGGAAATATGTGGTTTGGTACTTCAAATGGTTTGAATAAGTTGGACTCGAAGTCTGGAAAATTCTCAGCGTATTTTGAGAAAGATGGTTTACCAAATGATTTTATCTATTCCATTTTGCCCGATAAAAAAGGAGCTTTTTGGATGACAACCAATAAAGGTATTTCAAAATTTAATCCTGAAATAAAAAATGAAAATGGTTCTGCGTTTAGGAATTATGATCTTAATGATGGTTTGCAGGGCTTGGAATTTAATCAAGGAGCCTATTTTCAAAGTAAGAGTGGTGAAATTTTTGTAGGCGGAGTAAGTGGTTTTAATACGTTCTTTCCTGAAAAAATTCAAGATAATCCTAACATTCCACAAGTTCATATTATTTCATTCAAGCGTTTCGGTAATGAAGTGCAAATGGATACCTTGATCTATAACAAAAAATATATAGAGTTATCATACAAACAAAATTTCTTTTCTTTTGATTTTGCTGCATTGGATTATCAGATGCCGGGAAAAAATAAATATTCCTATATGTTGGAGGGGGTTGATGAAAACTGGTCGCCACCGAGTACTCAACGATATGCAAGCTATACTGAACTCAGCGGTGGAGATTATATATTAAGGGTAAGAGGAGCGAACAATGATGGTACCTGGAACAATGAAGGTGTAACCCTGCATATCAGGATCAATCCACCATTCTGGAAAACAAAATGGTTTTATTCACTTTGCATATTTCTGATAATTGGCGGCTTCTGGGCATTTGTAAAGCATCGTACTAGTTCCATCAAACGTGAAAATAAGATCCTGGAAGAAAAAGTCGAAGAGCGAACTCAGGAGTTGGCACAAAAAAACAAAGACATTACCAGCAGTATCCAATATGCGAAACGTATCCAATTAGCTATTTTACCACCTTTGGAGCAGGTATTTAAATATTTTTCATCATCCTTTATCTTGTACAAACCTAAAGATATTGTTAGCGGAGATTTTTACTGGTTCGGAGTGAAGAATGGGAAAAAAATAATTGCAGCGGTAGATTGTACTGGACACGGTGTTCCTGGTGCATTTATGAGTATGATAGGGCATAATTTGTTGAATCAGATCATTAGTGAAAATGGTATCACAGAAGCCGATGAGATATTGAACGCGCTACACAGAGGAGTTCAGGCCGCATTAAAACAAGGCACCAATGTGGTGGATACTAGCGATGGTATGGATGTAGCTATTTGTTGCATCGATAGTGAAAATACCGAATTGCAATATGCAGGAGCTTATCGTCCTTTATATAAAGTCAGTAAAGGGAAACTTGAAAAAATAGAAGCCGACAAAAATCCAATTGGTGGTTCACAATTGGATGCAGGGCGCAAATTTACAGCACATACTGTCAAGATTCACAAAGGTGATTCTATTTATATGGCCTCAGATGGTTATGCCGATCAATTTGGTGGTGAAAAGGGTAAAAAATTCATGGTAAAACGATTCAATGAATTGATTTTGTCGATGCAGTATCTGAGTATGGACAACCAAGGTAAATCATTGGACGAGACCTTTGAAAAATGGAGAGGTTCTTATCAGCAGATCGATGATATTCTCGTCATCGGTATTCGTTTTTAGTGATTAGGGAAATCAGCAGATTTTAGATTTTGGTGAATAATTATAATTTTCCTATATTTGACCTTAGGATAAAAATTAAGCTTAGACATAAAAAAGAAATTATCATGAAACGTATTTTATTTTCATCTCTTCTGTTTGTTTCTGCATTAGCTGCATTAACACTTAATTCATGTAAAAAAGAAACCCCTGACACTGAAACCCAATCCGCTATTGATAATAGCGTTTGTGAAGGTGAATTTACAGGTCGTATGGGTGTTATCAATGGCTTTGCGATTAAAGAGCAGGGTGTAAAATCTGTTATGTCGGCCTCTCCCTTGATTGAAATTGATCCTGCTGACACTTTGGATGGTTTTCCAGTTACTATGACATTGAATTATGGTACCGTAGGAATCGTTGATTCGATAGATGGAAAAACCCGTATGGGGAAAGTGCAGGCTACTTTTGACCGTTCATGGGATGCAATGGGAGCAGTGGTGACAGTAAAATTGATCAATTATTATGTTAAAAATGCAGGTGCATCCAGTTTTGTTCAATATGCTTGTGATAGTATGCTGATAATTCACAATTCATTATATTCATTTACCAATAATATTATCGGAGGAAAATGTATTGCTTCAGGTTGGAATCTGGAGTGGGCATGTACAAGAACCTTGACTCAAACAGCAGGAACTGGAGATCTGAACCCTTATAATGATGTTTTCTCCTTTACAGGCAGTGCCACAGGCAAAAACCGCGATGGGAAAAATTATACTGTGAATGTGGTGACACCTGTTGTGAAACGTGTTTCTTGCAGTTGGATCGAATCAGGAAGAATTGACCTGATACCTGAAGGGCTTGCTACCCGAACGGTTGATTATGGTGCAGGTGTTTGTGATAATCAGGCTACTCTTACAATAAATGGGAATACTTTTGCATTTACAATGAATTGATCATAATAAAGTAAAAGCCCTTAAAATATGGTATTTCCTCCATTTTAAGAGTTAAATGAATAGGAAGAAAAAATGTGTTTTTACTGTTTGATTAATTAAACTTATTTATATATTTGCTTAATTATTATTCAGAATTATCAGCTTTATCGATTTAACTTAAGGTTTTATGATGTTAGATATTTACGATTTTTACGATAAAATGGAGCGTAATAATATTATGCTCTCTTTTAAAGGTGATATCACATCAGAATTGCTTACCTCAATTTTGCAGATAATGGAATCCAAGTTGGATAATCTACAAGAAGAACCTAAGATCAAAAAGAAAGTTTATAATGTATTGGTGGAGTGTCTTCAGAATCTATATCATCATATGGATGAGGTTGCACCCGAACAAAATGATGTTATACGGTCTGCAATTTTTATGATTGGAAAGCTTGATAACCAATATAATATTGTAACAGGAAATTACATTAAAAAGGATAATGTCGAAGGATTAAAAAAACGTCTGGAAGATATTAATGCCCTTTCAAAAGAAGAGTTGAAGGAATATTACAAAGCAGTATTAAATAATGGTGAAATGTCGATGAAAGGTGGAGGTGGATTAGGGATGATAGATATTGCGCGTAAAACAGGAGAGAAATTAAATTTTAACTTTTCACCGGTGGATGACAAATTTTCGTTTTTCAGTTTAAATATTAAAATATCACAATAAAAATAAGATTATGGAAACAATTTCAATTGAGGGAACACCAAAAACTCCAACCATCACTTTTGATACTGGAAAAGGCTTTTTAGAAATAAAAGGACGATCTATTCCGGAAAACTCTATCGAGTTTTATAAACCATTGGTAGATTGGTTAGAAAAATATGCATCGAAACCACAACCTGCAACGAATGTTAATATTCAGTTGGAGTATTTTAATACAAGTTCATCCAAATGTATTCTAGATGTTTTTAAAAAATTGGAAGCTATCAACAAAGGTGGAAGCGTAGTTGTGATCAACTGGTATTATGAAGAGGATGACGAAGATATGTTGGAAGCCGGCGAAGATTATCAGGCGATCATCAATGTGCCTTTTAAAATGGTGCAAGTAGCAGAATAGATCATACGTAAATTTTTTTTTGGCGAGATGAAGTGCAATTGTATTTCATCTCGCTTTTATTTTTTAGAGGTTTAATTGAAAATGTAATAATGAGAAAAGTTTGTTTCGACTAAAACAGTTTTATTTTATTACAGCCGGTAATATAGAAAATGAAAATTTATTTGTAAATTAACGAGGTATTTTCAAACGGAGTAACTAATTTTCAGTTTCAACTTTCAAAAAATATGGGATCAGGTATATTCGAATTAGATTTTGGCCGGACGGATGTATTTTTTCTTTCGATAATTCCAGCGATTATTTCTTTCGCAATATTTATTTACGTTTCTCTTTTTCTGCAGAGAACCCGTGTTACCGGCTACTTTTCCATTTTTGTACTTATGTTAATGTTATGGCAACTCAGTGAAGGGGTTGTGAAATTGTGCGTCACAGAAGTTGCAGCAGCGTTTTGGTACAGTATTGTTCAGAAAGTGTTGTCGCTTGTGATCATTTTCGGATTATTCTTCTCTGTATTTTTCACAAAACTGGACAAAAAAATACCTTGGAATATTTTATTTTCAATTGTGGTTTTCCCTGCAATGTTTTTCGCATTTTGTGTTGACGGAAATATTGTTCAATCAACTCAGGTTAAGTCAGAATATTGGTATTGGATCTTTAATCCTGACGCAAACTTAATTTCGGTACTTTTTTTATCCTGGATAAGTTTGGGCGGATTATTAATGCTGTCAATGTTTTGGTTGAATCTAAATAGAAAATGGAAAACTGTTGCTGAGCAGAAGCAGGCGATACTGTTGGCATTTGGATTTACCATTCCGATTGTTATTGGAATTACTATTGAAGTGATCTTTCCTATTGTTTTTAAAATTAATGATATTCCTATAACGTCAACCTTAACAACTGTTTTTTCCGTTCTTGCTTTTATTGCAATAAAAAAATACCACATGTTGCAATATTCTCCAAAACACCACTGGGAAAATATTGTCGATTCAATGAATGAGGGGATCCTAATTGTGGACAACAAGGATGAAATTAAATATGCCAATGAAGCATTCTGTAAATTAATGGAATTTCAATTTATTGATATTGAAGGGAAAGGAGCTACTGAATTATTCTCTGCTCAAAAATTTAATCTTGAGAAAAGTAAATCAAAAATTGTAGAACAAAGTAAGATAAAGTCCGACCAATATGAAGTTTTATTGCAAACACGGACTGGAAAACAAAAGTGGTTTCTGGTAGGAGTTTCACCTTACATAGATAGTTACGGAAACCTTGTTGGCTCAATTGGCATCCATGCCGATATTACCGAGCGAAAAAGAGCTGAGGAGGAATTGATGGTGTCCAATATTGAACTGGAAATATTTGTTTATAAAGCATCCCACGATCTGAGAGGTCCTCTTGCTTCCATAATTGGTTTGGTTAATGTGAGTAAATATGAAATAACCGATGAGCTCGGGATTAAATATTTAGGTATGATCGAATCCGCTACCCAAAAGCTTGATACTACACTAAGGGAGTTGGTGAAAACAATGAAGATAAAAGATACGATGCTGTTCACTGAGCTTATTGATTTTGAGGAAATAATAACAATAAAATTAAATGAATTTAAATATTACAATAATTTTTCCCGATTAAAAGTGACAACGAATGTTTCTATTTCAAATGTCTTTTATTCAAATAGATTTATTATCGAAACGATTATACAAAATCTGATTGAAAATTCAGTCAAGTATCAAAATATAAATGAACCTGAGTCTTATTTAAAAATTAATGTTTCTGACCATCGTGACGGAATACAAATTATAGTAAGTGATAACGGTATTGGTATTGAGCAGTCCGTTCAGAATAAAATATTTGACATGTATTTCAAGGGAACCGAATCATCAAAAGGTTCTGGATTGGGATTGTATTTGGTGAAAAAATGTGTTGAAAAATTAGAGGGTGAGATCATATTAGATAGCAAAAAAGGAAAGGGCACACGTTTTACGGTGTTATTAAAAGCAAGGAAGGTTTCGTAAAGTTGTTCCTTTTTCATACTCTGGAACAATAATCAAATTAAATACAACTAGTGTTTCTGCAAAAAAGCTATGCACCCATTCAAAAAAAATGCTTCATCCAAATGGACGAAGCATTTTCAATAAAAAATAGGTTCTGTTAATTATCTTCCTTTCTTCCTGCTTAATTTTCCGAAGAGCATTTCTAAGCCGCTAATCAGTTTCTTTAATGCGTCAAAATATAAAGTGATTGCTAATACTAGGGACATTCCCCATACCACACAAATGTTTACCCAATAGGTATCATAATAGTTTCCGAAGATTTTTTTACGTGGCGCAAAAAACTGAGCTCTTCCCATATCCGAATCTACGGGGTCAAGATAAATAGGATCGATCTTTTGTACGAAAGCTCCGTTGAGATCCAGAAACCTGTAAAGTGTGTTCTTATTTGTTACCAGATCATTCAGACTTTCGTTCTCAAAATCATCTTTATCTTTCAAATATTGCACCTTTGCTGCACTGTCCTTATTCATTGATCCTATCACTTTGTCTTTTAAGGCAGTAACACGTTTAAAATTATTCATGTAAACTGTTTTTAAGGTGTTGGTCAAGAAATCGTTTATCTGATTTGCCACCGTAGGACTAAATGCGCCTAAGTTCAAGTTTTCTAATCCGCCACATTTCAACTTTTCATTGCCGGGCACCTTCAATTCTTTTTTGATCTCATTTTGAACCATTTTTAAAGCATCGATTACTTCTTGCTTACTTTCCGGTTTTTGAAAATTGGCTCCGCAGAATTCCACCTTCTTTTCCATCTCATTCAACCAATAATCTTTTTTGTAGGTAGCGATACTTAGTGCCTTATCATATTTATAGGTTCTTTTGTTAAACTTGTTGTCTTTGAATTGTTTTACAGCCAAGGCTTCAAATGCCCATCTTGATGCCATCATATCTCCAACAGCTGGCACAACACTTTGTGAAGTGATCAGAGGGTTTAACTTGTCAAACTTTACCATCACTCCGCTGAATAATAGTTGCGGAATTATTAAGATTGGAATTAAAATATAGATCGTTACGGCTGAGTTGAAACTTGCTGAAATGTTTAATCCCAGCATATTCGCAAAACAGAATGAACTGAATAATACGATCCAATATGGGAAGATCATTTCTCTTATCTCCAAAACATAATTACCAACAAGCACAAATAAAATTGCCTGAATGCTTGACAAACAGAACATGATAATAATTTTAGACCAGATATAACTTCCCTTACTTAAGTTCAGAAAGGATTCACGTTTTTGAATTTTTCTGTCACGGATAATTTCTTCGGCGCTAACCGTCAATCCTATAAAAAGTGAAACAACTACCGCCATGAACATGTAAATGATAATGTTCTCGTTTTCACGAAAGGTATATCCTGTCTTATTTGACAAGTCAAGATTCACAAATTTTATGAAGTAAGCTAGAATGAATGCCAATAAAGGTGCTTCAAGCAGATTGATGGAAATGTATTGTGAGTTAGTTAATTTCGACAACACATCACGTGTAATGAATACCTTGAACTGTTTGAACTTATTAGGGATCTTGAAAGTGCTTTCAGGGATCTCTGTGATACTTTCAACTTCTTCGATTGTCTTTTCAATTTTATCTTTGTAGTGAACATTCCACTCTGACGGTGATACTTTCCGGTTGCGCGTGATGTTACCGTATTCGTCCAAAACCTTTGATTCAATGATGTTAAATACCTGTTCCGGATTTACGTTACCACATTCGATACATTCACTTTCATTACTGTTTACATGATTCACAACAGTTTTGAAATAGATCACAGAATCAACAGGATTGCCATAATAGATAGGATATCCGCCTACATCAAGGATCATTAACTTGTCGAACATTTTAAAAATGTCAGATGAAGGCTGATGGATTACTACAAAAACCAATTTGCCTTTAAGTGCAAGTTCTTTCAGCAAGTCCATGATGTTTTCCGAATCACGGGATGATAAACCTGAGGTAGGTTCGTCAACAAATAATACAGATGGTTCACGGATCAATTCCAGTGCAATATTTAACCGTTTCCGTTGTCCACCGGAGATCGTTTTCTCTAAAGGGCTTCCAACTTTCAGGTCACGTGTCTCGATCAAGCCGATGCTTGTTAAAACATCTGTTACCATTTGGTTAATTACAGCATCTGTTTTATTTCCAAAACAAAGTTTTGCATTGTAAAATAAATTTTGGAAAACAGTAAGTTCCTCGATCAAAAGATCGTCCTGCGAAACGTGACCGATAACACCTTCTATTTTTTCTTTTTCAGTATGGATATTTATTCCGTTGATCTTAACAGAACCTCCACTCGGAATTTCCATACCGTTCAATACGTTCAACAGTGTTGATTTTCCGGCACCGGAACCACCCATGATCCCGATCAATTTTCCGGAATCTTCACTGAAATTTATATCACGCAAACCAAGTTTGCCACCTTTAAATTTGAATTCTAAATTTTTTACTACGAAAGATACCTTTGCTTTGGAAGTATCGCTCATAAACGCACTCAGAATGTCGCTATAATAAACAGGTTTTACTTTTGAGCTCCGTAAGCTTGACCCGGGAGTCAGGATAAACACTTTTCCTTGCGTCAGTAATTGTCCGTTAAGTAAAATATCGCTTTTCCCATAATACAACAAGGCATACATATTCACACTGGGAATCCAAAGGACGCGAGCCTGGCCTGTTACTCCTTCAGCAAAAATATGTTTGGTCTCTTTTAAGTTATGAGTCGTTTTATTGTCGATCACCAGTAAACGTGATGAGTCCGGGATAACGTCAATTCCGGCTCTGACAAATTCCATACAACGTTTGAATTCGTCATCTTCAATATTAAATGTTTCAGCAACAGTAATTACGAATTCTAATTCTTGTTCAGCTATCTCAACATTTGAATTAATAAATTCGATCAAACGAATTAACACAACCACTTTTTGCACCTGTGTCAGCTCTCCGTTGATCTGAGTGCAAATTTTTAAAACTTTAACAGAGTTTAAAGAAGTACGTTTTGCCGTTCCATCTTTCTTTTTTGTGACTTGATGGTGAGCTTCCAGAAAATCGTCAAATATCGCGAGGTATTGATCAACCAATTCCTGATTCAATTGTTGTTTTAAGAACGATTGCACAATTAAGCGGCCATTGTCATTGATGCCATCAACCCTTGCAATAATTGCAAACATTTGCATCAGGGCCTTTAAAATTCTTTCACTCATTGCTTAGATAAATAAATAGTTTAGAAAAAAAAAGACATTAATACCGCAGTAATTAATGCCTTTTAAATAAGGTTTTATTGTTTACTATTTTTGTTGTTTAAATCCTATTAATAAAACGGCTCTTCCTGAGCCCTGAGCACTACCGCTCAACTTAGCTTCAATCACACAATCGATAGTATTTGTAATCTTGAAATCCCAAAATGGAGCATTTTTAAATTCACTGTTCGTGAACAATAAGTTTCTTTCTGAATCATAAACAGAAAAAACCAAGTTCCCGTCAGTTAAACCACTGCAAGCTGCAATACGATAGATCGTTCCACCGTATAAGGTTGTGTGGAACTCTGCTGTTTCTTCAGAGTTCATTAATAATGCACGGTATTGTTGTCCGTCAGAGATGAATTGACTTTCCAAATGTTTTGCACATTGGCTGGCTACTGTATCTGCAATTTGAGCTGATGCACTGTTTAATGTAATGAAACCACCAATAACAAGTACTAATCTTAAAATTCCTTTTTTCATTTCTGTTTCTAATTTTTTATTTGACATTTCGTATTAAATAATCCCGAAATTATCCTACAATTTGACTTCTGATTGATTTCACTTTTTGAGTAATAGACTCAATTTGTTCAGGAGTAATTTTTACTTCTGATTTACTATTCACAGTTGTAATTTTCTTTTCAGCGTCAGTTGTTGGTTTTTCGAAAGTGTATTTAAATTCAACACCATCAAACACTGTTGAAAGGTCGTTCAGGTTATCTACAAATTCAGTGTACTCAGGCTGACTATAAAATTGAGTAAGTAATTTGATCAGACTTTGTAAAGAAGTTTTTTGCTCCGCAATTCTGCGTTTTACATCTTCATTTGGTTTGGTTTTGTAAACATTGGTAGCGAAGTACAAACTTTCTAACCAGCCACCTGCAAGCACTAATCCACTTACATCACTGCGGTCGTTATTTTTCAGGTAAGCATCACTAGAGCGGTAAGCTACACCAACCAATACTAACATTGAATCTTTATTTCCAAGATTTTTTGCAAAACGATCTATTGTGTTTTTATCAAATGCTCCTGAAACACCTAATTCATCAGATAATTTTTTTGCTGAATTCAAATATCCTATAGCATCCTGGTTCTGATCATAGATAGTTACATAACCAAGGTCTGCACCGTAAATACCAAGGTTCAAGGCTTTCGAAAAGTTAGTTGAATATTGGGATGATTTATTTGAAGCATTCAAAATATCCTTAGAATAGGCAGCACCACTTCCTTTGATAAGGAATGCCGTTTGAATCGGAGATGGAATACTGAAGATCTCTCCATTTACGTTCAAAATGGTCGTTTGAGTACTATCAACAGGAGGTAATTCGTCTGTCTCTTTTGGATCTCCGCCTTTACAACCCGTGGCAAGTAAAGCAGAAATCGATAAGAATAATAATGCCCCTCTAAATGTGAAAAATTTCAATCTCATTTCAATTTTGGTTTTGTTTGATGATATTTTAAATAGTGCTCAAAAATAACACTTTATCTATTAAATCAAACAATTCATCTGCATATTTTTATTATTTTACCATTATTCATGATTCAACAACCTTGTTGCTCCCCTGGATTCAATAACAAATGAAATAGTTTAGTGTATTTGTTTTTTTAAACTGTCTGATATTGAGCGTGTTTCATCGAAATCAAGGTCGTTGAAACAAGTAGAATTCTGAGTGTATTTTTAATGATTTGCTATAGTCCCTGATTTAAATTGTTTTTGAAAATCGTGCTGATCAGACCGTCCCTTTTCAAAACATGTCAAATAGTCAATGTTTTTTTAATTGTTTATGTGAATATTCTGATTGTTTTTAAGACTTTCTGCCCTTTCTAATCCATGAAGAAATGACATTCCCAACAGTTTTATTATTTCTATCTTTGTAAAAAATAAATCTGTGAAGGACACCAACGATATAAAGATGATCGCCAAAACCGTTTTTGGTTTGGAAGAAATATTATCCCAGGAATTGCAAAGATTGGGTGCAAAAGATGTAGAAATTCACAATCGTGCAGTTAGCTTTTCCGGCGATATGGGTTTTATGTATAAAGCCAATTTGTGTTTGCGTACCGCTTTGAGAATATTGGTTCCTTTCGAAACCTTTAAAGTAAAAGATGAAAAATCATTATATCATTCCATTCAGGCCATCAATTGGGAAAATTATATTGATGTTACCGATACCATTGCCATCGATACTGTTTTGAGTTCCGATCTTTTTACCCATTCACAATATATTTCGCAAAAAGCAAAAGATGCTATTGTTGATCAATTCAGAGCAAAGTATGATCAACGACCTTCTGTTGATCTTGATAAACCTACAATAAGAATTAATCTTCACATCCATAATGATACTTGTACGGTTGCACTGGATAGTTCGGGAGAGTCGTTGCATAAAAGGGGGTACCGCGACAAAACAAATTTGGCACCTATCAATGAAGTGTTGGCTGCAGGTTTAGTACTGTTGACAGGTTGGGATAAACGTACAAATTTTATTGATCCTATGTGTGGTTCCGGAACAATATTGATCGAAGCGGCTTTGATCGCCAATAATATTCCTCCGGGATATTACCGGGAAGATTTTGGCTTTGAACGTTGGAAAAAATTCATGCCTTTTGATGAAGAATTATGGAATACTATTTTCGATTCGGCTGTAAATAAGATCACAAATCATGAGCAGAAAATATTAGGTGGTGAACTCTCTCCGAATGTAGCCAAAAAAGCAAAAGAAAATATCAAACATGCGAAAGTAGATGATATCGTGACTATCAAGAATTGCGATATGAAAGATTTTGAAGTGCCTGCCGGTAGAGGTGTTGTTGTTATAAATCCGCCCTATGGCGAAAGGATGGTAAAAGATAATATTGAGGAGCTTTATAAAATGATGGGTGATACCTTCAAGAAAAATTTTGCAGGGTATGATTGTTGGATCCTGAGTTCGAATATGGATGCATTTAAACATGTTGGTTTACGTCCTTCCCGCAAAATTCATTTGTTCAACGGACAGTTAGAATGTCGTTTTATGAAATTTGAAATGTACTCAGGAACAAAAAAGATCCATAAACTGATCGATAAAGGAGAATCTGAAGATCTTCGTTCCAAAAAAAATTAAAAATCAGAGTGATTAAATTGCGCTGAGATGAATTTTGTTTGCTATAATTTATTTCAATATATTTTTTTCACATTTATTATTTAAAAAATTGTTAGCCGGTCCAATATGAAAAAAATTGCTGTTTTTACTTCGGGTGGCGATTCTCCCGGAATGAATGCCTGTTTGCGAGCTGTAGTTCGTACAGCTATTTATCATAAAATAGAGGTAATGGGCATCAAGCATGGTTATGATGGAATGATCAAAGATGAATTTGTGACTATGGATTCAAAATCTGTTGCCAACATCATTCATCGTGGTGGCACTATCTTGAAAACAGCCAGGAGTAAGGATTTTTTGACTATCGAAGGGCAACAGCATGCATTTAAAAATTTACAAAAATATAAAATTGAAGGTGTTGTTGTAATTGGTGGTGACGGATCTTTTAAAGGAGCCCTTGAGTTTAGTAAAATGTGTAACATCCCTTTTGTTGGCTGCCCGGGAACAATTGATAATGATCTGGTTGGTACCGATTTTACTATTGGTTATGATACTGCTATCAATACTGTTATTGAGGCAGTGGACAAGATCAGAGATACAGCAGAGAGTCATGACAGATTATTTTTTGTTGAGGTGATGGGCAGAGATGCCGGTTTAATTGCATTGCGTGCAGGAATCGGTGTTGGTGCCGAAAGCATATTAATGCCGGAAACAAAAACAGATATTGAAGTGTTGATAAAGCGATTGGAAAGTGGTCGCAAAAATAAATCATCCAAAATAATTATTGTTGCTGAAGGTGAAGAGGCCGGTGGTGCATTTGTGATCGCAGAAAAAGTTAAAAAGCGTTTGCCGGATTTCGATACCCGTGTGACCATACTTGGACATATTCAGCGAGGAGGAAATCCTTCTGCGATGGATAGGGTGAATAGCAGCAGGATGGGTTTTGCTGCAGTTGAAGCCTTGTTGCAAGGAAAGAAAAATGTAATGATCGGAATTGTAGACAAGAATATTCAATACACTCCTTTTGAAAAGGCTGTAAAACATATTCAGGAATTAAATCAGGATCTGATCAGAATGGTTGATATTTTGTCTTTATAGGAAATATGCGATCCGGAGTTGAATCACGTTATTTAGGGTATAAAATAGTAATTAGTATATTTAAATTAATGGATAGAATTACAACAAAAAATATTTTTTCATTTTGTGCAATTGCAATAATAATAAGTAGCTGCAATTTTTTTCGCCCTTTGCCTCACAAACTTTTCAAGCGTGCTGTGAAAAATGAACCCTATGATGTTATCATCGTTCCGGGTTATCCTTATGATGGCAAAGATTGGGCAACAGTTATGAAGGGAAGAGTGATCTGGGCCAACTTTCTGATAAAAAATGGCGTTGCAAAAAACGTTATTTTTTCCGGAGCTGCAGTTTATACTCCTTTTATCGAAGGAGAAGTGATGGCTTTGTATGGTGAAGCAATTGGGATCCCAAAAGAAAAAATCTTTGTTGAATCAAAGGCGGAACATGGCACCGAAAATATTTATTACTCCTATCAGATGGCCAAAAAAATGGGCTTCACAAAAATTGCATTCGCTTCTGATCCTATTCAATCGAATTATCTTATGGGCTTTTCTAAACGAAGATTTAAATTGCCCATCGCTCACATTCCTTTTGTGATAGATACTTTAGAGGGAATTGATGACATCCTTCCTGTAATTGATCCCAGCCCTGCAAAAGTGGAAAACTTCAAATCAATAATCGAAACACAAACTAAGCGGCACAGGAGAAGAGGTAGCATGGGAAAAAATATCGAGTTCGAAAAAGAATAATAAAAAGATCTGCATTCTTGTTTTAGAAACCGGCATCCTCTCAAAATACTTTTCCACATTACAATTATCCGCTCATATAAAAATACAATTGTGTGTATATTTGTTCTATGAGTCGCAACACTTTTTTTGTTGATGTAATTTTACCACTTTCCGTTCCAAATTTATACACTTATCGTGTTCCATTTGAATGGAACGATTCCATTGCAATTGGAAAAAGAGTGATCGTGCAATTCGGGAAAGGGAAATTATACTCTGCACTGGTAAGAGTCATTCATGAGAATCCTCCTAAACAATATTCTGCAAAATATATTGATTCAATATTAGATGATCTTCCTATTGTTAATCAAAAACAATTTGAGTTATGGGATTGGTTGAGCAGTTATTATATGTGCAATATCGGTGATGTTATGATTGCCGCTTTACCCGGTGGATTACGCTTATCGAGTGAAACGAAGATCCTGTTAGAGCAAAATTATAAAGAACAAATTTCAACAATCGAACTTTCTGATAAGGAGTATTTGATCTTGGATGCATTAGAGATCAGGCAAGTGTTAACCTTGAATGACATCGCTGATATCATTGAGCAAAAAATTGTTTATCCGATCATAAAATCTCTCATCGATAAAGGAATTGTTTTAATTCAAGAAGAGTTAAAAGAAAAGTTTAAACCTAAGATCGAAAGTTATGTGCGTATCACAACTTTTGCAGATAATGAAGATAATCTGAAAACATTTTTTGATGCTTTGGAAAGAAAAGCTCCGAAACAATTAGATGTTTTGATGGCGTACATCTCTCTTTCCAAGCGTTATTCAAAAGAATCCGTTGAAGTAAAGAAATCGGATATTCTGAAAATGGTGGACGGAGCGGAAGCGGCAATTAAATCTCTTGTTAAAAAAAATGTATTTGAAATTTATGAGCGTGAAGTGGGTCGGTTGACAATTTTTGAAAATGAAAATAAAATTTCTGATCTCAATGAAGAACAACAAAAAATATTAGAATCAATAAATACTCAGTTTGGTCGTATTAAAAATGGTATTCCTGTTGCATTGGAAGGGTCGTCATCTCCTACCGGTTCCAAGGGCGAAGAAGAACACACAACGATCAAAGATGTGGTTTTGCTTCATGGTGTAACCTCCTCCGGAAAAACAGAGATTTATGTAAAGCTTATTGAGCAGGCCATTGCAGAAGGAAAACAAGTGTTGTATCTACTTCCCGAAATTGCTTTGACCACACAAATAATTAATCGTTTGCGGAAATATTTTGGTGATACTGTTGGTGTTTATCACAGTAAATTTAATGAGAACGAACGGGTGGAGGTATGGAACAATGTGTTAGGTTCAAAATATAAAGTTCAGGGTTCTAATGAAGATGATGACAAGAATAAGT
>CANJPX010000035.1 GCA_947476185.1 Bacteroidota bacterium | reverse complement strand
TTTAAAAATAATCGACTGTAAAGTCGTTCCAGCCGCTATTTCCAACAGGGCCATGAAATGTTACCAATCCTGTTTTTGAATTTATAGCGATCAACAAGGAAGTGATATCACTAAAGCCCATGATCACTTTAGGATTATTTTGGATGGAGGTATAATCCAATTTATCTAAGATCCTGGCACAGCCCCAGCCGCCTTTCATGCAAAAGATCGCTTTCACTTCTTTATCTGAAAAAAAATCGTTGATCTCCTTTGCACGCAATTCATCTGTTCCGGCAAAATAGCCGAATTTTTCTTTTAATGTTTGTCCTCTTTTTACCTTGAATCCAAGATTCTGAAGGATGGAAACAAATTTATCAACATGCTCTTCCTCCCATACTGCACCTGCCGGAGAGCTAATGGCGATTGTATCACCACGCTTTAAGGCAGCTGGTTTTAAAACCGATGGATAAAGTTTTTCATCCTGTAGTGATTTTTCTTTCATTCCAAAAAGAGGAATGGAAAGGGAAGCCAATGCTGTAGTTACGATAAATTGTCTTCTGTTATTTTTCATAAAATAATAAAACAAAAATTAATTTTTTCTAGAAGAATGGAGAAAATAATTCTCCACCTCTTAAATTCTTAAACCAATTATAAGAATGTCATCGATCTGTTCCAGCTCTCCTATCCAGTCGTTGATGGTTTTTAAGTAAATTTCTTTTTGTTCATCCAGTGGTTTTCGATGATGATCCAATAAAAGTTCTTCCAATTGTTTGTATTTGAATTTCTTTCCTTTCTGTCCACCAAACTGATCCGCAAAACCATCGGTAAAAATATACACACAATCGTTCTTTTGTAATTCCCATTCGTGGTTGGTAAATTGCTGCAACTCCTCTCCAACAAATGCTCCTATAGGAAATTTATCACCTTGTATTTTGATAACTTCATTATCCCGGATGATCCATAAAGGATTATTTGCACCGGCAAATTCTATCTTCAGCTTTGTATAATTTATGGAGATCAAGGCGATGTCCATTCCATCACGGACGGTTGCTAATTCAGGATCTTGATTTAATTTTTTTGATAGTTGGTTATTTGTTTCATTTAATATTAATGAAGGTCGTGTTAAGCCAAGAACATTAACAGTTTGCGTCAAAATATTATGTCCGACAATACTCATGAACGCACCGGGAACACCATGTCCGGTGCAATCCACAGCAGCCACTAATGTTTCATTGCCCCACTTTTCCAACCAATAAAAATCACCGCTCACAATATCTTTCGGTTGATATAAAATAAATGATTCGTTTAATGCATGTTTTATTGCACTATCCGATGGTAAGATCGCATTTTGAATTCGCTTTGCATAATGAATACTATCCATGATGTCTTTGTTCTTTCCATCGATCTCGGAATAAGCGATCTCCAATTTTTCTTTTTCTTCAAGAAGTTCAAATGTCCTTACGGCAACCTGATCCTCCAATATTTTCCGAGAACGTCTGAGCGCACTTATTCGCACTTTTATGATAATTAAAATGATTCCCAAACCAGCTATTATTGCAAAAATAAAGAACCAGGTACGTTTCCAAAAAGGAGGAATAATTTCAAACGAGTAGGAAACGGGAGTTCTATTCCACAGCCCATCGTTGTTACACGCTTTCAACAAAAAAGTATATTTTCCGGGAGGCAAATTTGAATAGGTGGCACTTATTTCTTTTCCGATGGGCAACCAATTGAGATCAAAGCCCTGCAACATAAATTGGTATTTTACTTTGTAGGGGTTGGTTAGAGAAATTCCAATAAAATCAAATGTAATGTGATTTTTATCGTAAGGAAGTTTTAGATCAAGCGGCAAACCATCCTGAACGCTATCGGAGTATTTACTAAAATCAGCTTGTTCCAAAAACAACCGGATGCCGTTGATATGCGTTTGCGGCTCAACAGGATTACTTTTTTCATGTTTCGAATCATAGATCGTGACACCACCGATCGTGCCGATCCATAATTTTCCATCATAATCCTTGTAAAAGGCATTTTGATTACACTCCAATCCAATAAAACCGTCTTCTTTTCCGTAATGTTTTAATACAATTTCTTTTTGATTTACAAACTGACTCAGATCCAAACGGTCAATTCCATTGTTTGTACCCAGCCACAAATAACCATCATTATCCGGATGAACAAAATATACCATATTGGAACTTAATCCATCGTTCTCTGTAATATTTTTGAACACCCTGCCATTGTAAACAAGTACTCCTGCATCGGTGCTAAACCACATATAACCATAATTGTCTCTGGCAATATTTCTGATCTTTGGAAACCCTTCCTGACGTGTTAAACTTGAAAAGGACTTTCCGTCATATTTCACAATTTTATTCGTTGATCCAAACCAAATGTTTCCCAAGTTATCTTCAAAAATAGCATTTACCCCTTCTGAAAAGATACCCTGTTCATTTCCATAAAAGTTAAATGTTTTTCCATCATATTTGTCCAAGCCATTTTCATGAGCGATCCAGACGTTTCCTTTTTTATCCACCAGCACTGCAGCAATATGAACGCCATGCAGCCCTTCTTTCAAATGATAGTTTTTAAATATTTTTCCATCATACACACTAACTCCTTGTGCAGAAGTACCAAACCAAATATTACCAATCTTATCTTCACAAATTGCCCAAATGTTATTGAAAGGCAAACCGTCTTTTTGTTGTGTATAATTTTGAATGATGATTGTATCTCTGTTTTTCCAGGCATCATAATCTAATTTCGAAACTCCGCCACTCCAGGTGCCTATCCACATATTATCTTTGCTGTCTTTAAAAAACGACATAACAGTATTGTTCGCCAAACCATGTTGCTCGTTTATGTTAACGAACAGATCGTTTCTGTATTTACTCAATCCGCCTCCAAAAGAACCGAACCACATATTTCCTTCACGGTCCTGAGTAATTCCACATACCATTCCATTGGGTAAACCGTTTGATTTAGAAATACTTTTTGCATTGCCATAGGTTATTTGACTCACTCCGGATGAAGTTCCTGCCCATACGGCACCACTTGCATCTTTATATAAACGATAGGAGCCTTCTAAAAATGGCTTTCCATTAACTTTTAAAGTATCGAATTTTTGTCTTCCGGTATATGTCTTAGAAAGGTCGTATACATTTATTCCGCGGTAGGTTGTTATCCAAACTTTATCATCATTAATTAAGATATCTCTGTTTTTCAGATCGATGATCCCATCTTTCAATCCAAAATGAGTTATTTTTTTCCCATCAAAACAAAACACGCCATTTGGCACTGTTCCTATCCAAGTATTGCCCAATTTATCTTGCTTGATGGACCAAACCTGATAATGCCCGATCGAATCGTTACGGATAAATGGAGTAACTTTTTTACCATCATAGATCATTATTCCATCAGAGGTACCTAACCATAATTCGCCTGTAGCGTGCTCATGGATGCGATAAATGGTCAACTGTCCGAGAACAGAATCTTGAATTTTTATTAATTTATTATTGGAATATCTGTTGAGACCTTTGGTCGTTCCAATCCACATATTTTGCTTGGAATCCTCGAAAACAGCGTAAACGCGATTATTGTTCAAGCCTTCTTTTGTTCCAAGGTTATGGAATACTTTTCCGTCAAACCGGCTTACACCTCCGCCATTGGTGGCAACCCAAACAATTCCGGTGTGATCCTGGCAAATGTCGAGAATCTGAGATTGAGGCAAACCGTCTTCAATAGAAAAATTTTTAATATCTAGTTGCTGTGCCTTTGTGTAAAAGCAAATACAAAGCAGGAAAAAAGAGAGAAGAGATATTTTAATTAATTTCCAATTCACGAATCAGGGCTTAAAACAGTACTAAATAAACGAAAAATCGGGACATAATCAATAAAAACTGCTTATAATTGACTACTTTTGTAGCCCTAAAATAAAAAACAGAATGATTTCAGTTTCTAATCTATCCTTACGTTACGGCAAACGAGTGCTGTTTGACGAAGCGAGTATAAAATTCACTCCAGGCAATTGTTATGGTGTTATTGGTGCGAATGGTGCAGGAAAATCGACCTTCATGAAAATCCTTTCCGGCGAGATCGAAGCTACCACCGGGCAAGTTTCCATAACTCCCGGAGAACGATTGAGCGTATTGAGTCAGAATCACTTTGCTTTTGATGCTTTCCCGGTATTGCAAACAGTAATGATGGGAAATAAAAAACTTTGGGAAGTGATGCAGCAAAAAGATGCAATCTACGCAAAGCCCGATTTCTCTGATGCTGACGGAATAAAAGCTGCCGAACTGGAAAATGTTTTCGCGGAAATGAATGGCTGGAATTACGAAAGTGATGCCGCTAACTTATTGAGCGAATTAGGTGTGAAAGAAGAATACCATAGCAAATTAATGGGCGAACTGAATGGAAAAGAAAAAGTTCGCGTATTATTAGCACAAGCTATTTTGGGTAACCCTGACATTCTTTTATTAGATGAGCCTACCAATGACTTGGATGTGGAAACCATCGCATGGCTAGAAAATTTCTTAGCTAATTTCGAAAACATTGTCATTGTGGTTTCTCACGACCGTCACTTTTTAGATGCCGTATGTACACATATTGCTGATATCGATTTTAATAAAATATCCTTGTATACCGGTAACTATATGTTTTGGTATGAATCCAGCCAATTGGCATTGCGTCAGCGTTCCGACCAAAATAAAAAGGTTGAAGATAAACGAAAAGAGCTGCAGGATTTCGTTGAACGATTCAGTGCCAATGCTTCAAAATCTCGTCAGGCAACAAGCCGTAAAAAGCTTTTGGAGAAATTGGTGATCGATGAAATAAAACCATCGACCAGAAAGTATCCGGGTATTATTTTTAAAGCAGAACGTGATTGCGGAGATCAGATCTTAGCGGTAGAAAATCTTTCGAAAATTTCTGCGGAAGGAACTCCATACTTTAAGAACATCACCTTTACAATGACAAAAGGAGATAAGATTGCTGTGCTTTCAAAAGAGCATGTTGCCATCACTTCATTTTTCGAAATACTTGCAGATGAAGATCAGGCCACAACAGGTGCTTGTTCATGGGGAAGCACGATCACTAAATCCTATTTGCCAAACGAAAATGCAAAATATTTTACCGAAGATCAAAATCTGATCGATTGGTTGCGTCAATTCTCGAAAGATAAAGATGAAACGTATGTGCGTGGATTCTTAGGGAAAATGTTATTTACGGGAGAAGAGTCATTAAAAAAATCAAATGTTCTTTCCGGAGGCGAAAAAGTACGTTGTATGGTTTCACGGATGATGTTGACCAATGCAAATTGTCTGATCTTGGATGAACCTACAAACCACTTGGATCTGGAGTCGATCACCGCCTTCAATAATGCTTTGAAAGACTGGAAGCATGTGGCACTGTTTACTTCTCATGACCACGAGTTCATGCAAACGGTAGCAAATCGTATCATCGAGATCACTCCGAATGGAATAATCGATAAACGAATGACCTATGATGAATACATTTTAGATGAAGGTGTAAAAGCCATGAAAGAGAAGATGTATCCGAAAATGACGAAGGTGAAATAATTACTGCTGACTTAAAATAAAAAAAATCCCGATAAAATTTATCGGGATTTTTTATGAAAACTAAAAACCAATTATGCCTTATTAAATTTCTTGATCGCTTTCCCTGTCGCAGTTGTTATCTCCATAAAATAAATTCCTTTTTCAAGGTCAGCAACATTTAATTCCAACCGTTCAGTACCACTCACTGTTTTGTCGATCAACAATTTTCCTAATACATCATACACTTTAACAGCACTTACTTTTTCATTGTTTGATGTTTCAATAATTAAATTATCAACTGCAGGATTTGGAAAAACTGAAATGCTGTTTGCTAATGTTTCTTCAGTGATTCCAGTCGAACAAGCTTTATGTGTTAATGAATGGGCAGCGAAAAAAGTATCAAAACTTGCAGGACTGCTTATTGGCCACATGTCCTGTTCAATGATTGCTTTACTTGGTGCAATCAAGATAAATGTTGGGAAAGCAGAAATACCATATGCACTTACCACTGCATTTCCACCACCATCAGTACCACTCACGGCAGGAAAACCAGAGCTGCCACCTAAATAAGCAGTTTCGTATGCATCCACTGCTGCATTGTTATCTCCATTGTCTATGGAAATAAAATATACATCTTGGGTATTACAACCGAAGTTGGTGAAAGTAGATTTGAAATGTGGGCTAGCTCCTTGACAAGGAACACATGCTGTAAAGAAAAAATCAATACATACATATTTTCCTGAATTTAAAATAGTGAATAGGTTGTGAGTAGCGCCATGCGTGTCGGTAACAGTAAAATCAACTGCAGTAGTTAGTGTTGTTTGTGCTTTTGTATATGAAATACTTAAAAAAAGCAAGATGGATAAAATGTAAATTTTTTTCATTGTCTTTGTTTTAGAGGTTAATATTTATCAAATAAACAAAAAGTATCCTTCCGTTTCAAATAAATCGATAAATATAATTAGTATTCCCTCGAAATATAAAAAAGTGGTTTATTTTCTGGCAGGCTTTCTGTCTTTAGAAAAATGCGGTTTTTTCTTTCCGGAAAAAGGTTTCTTAATTCTTACTTCTGGGGCATAAACAGGCCCCGCAGCAAATCCTTCTGGCAAGAGTATTTTATTAACTTCTGCTCCAATCAATGTTTCTATCTGCAAAAATTTTTGCTGATCGTATTCATTAATAAAGGTCAAGGCTACTCCTGTTGATGCAGCTCTGGCCGTTCTGCCAATCCGATGGATATAATCTTCCGCATCTCCGGGAACATCATAGTTTATTACTAATCCGATGTCTTCGATATCAATCCCTCGGGAAAGAATATCTGTTGCTACCAATATTTGTAATTGTTTACTTCTGAAATTCCTCAATACTTCTTCACGTTCCGGTTGTTCAAGATCCGAATGAATCGCTTTAGCCTTTAAACCAGCTTTTATCAAATCGCGTTCGAGCTCTTTTACTTTTATTTTTGTAGAAACAAAAATAATCACACTACTTAGGTCCTTTCCGGCAAGCAGAGATTTGATCAAATTGTTCTTTTGGGTATCGTAAACAAGATATGCTCCTTGGACAACACCTGCAGCTGGCTTAGAAATAGAAATGCTAATCTGTTCAGGATTATGAAGAAGTTTGGTCGCAAGCGTTCTTATTTTAGGTGGCATGGTTGCCGAAAACATCAATGTTTGACGCACTTTTGGTAAATAGGTAGTTATCTTCATGATATCATCTACAAATCCCATATCCAACATTCTATCGGCTTCATCCAAAATCAAATGTTGTAAACTATCTAATTTCACATAGCCCATATTCAAATGCGCCATCAATCTGCCGGGTGTGGCAATGATCACATTTGCACCTTCGGTTAATGCACGTTTTTCGCGTTCAAAAACGCTTCCATCACTTCCTCCATATATTGCTAATGAGCTTACAGAAGTAAAGTAAGAAAAACCCTGCAATGCTTGATCGATCTGTAATGCAAGCTCTCTTGTAGGTACAATGACCAAGGTATTTGTTTTGTCTGTAGGATTTTTGGAAAGCTTATCCAGAATCGGAAGAACAAATGCTGCTGTTTTTCCTGTACCGGTTTGTGCACAACCAATCAGGTCTTTGCCACTTTGAATAATTGGTATTGCTTGTTCCTGAATTGGTGTAGGTGTCTCAAACCCCATTGAATCGAGCCCTTCTTGTAAGTTGGCTTCAAAATTAAAATCGCTGAACTTCAAATTTATTTGTTTTTGTTTTTACGAAGATACGCTAATAATTTCGATTTATAAGCTTTGGAATAGGCTATAATAAGCCTTATCAGGAAACAAAATGCATCCATCTTGGAACAAATGAAAAAATAATCGGTAAAAGATATCCTGCTGCTGCATCACAAAAGGTTTGTTTATTGATACCATCTTTAAAAACTGGACGGCAATTTGTTATAAAATCAAACTATTTCTTTTATATTCGTAACACTAAAAATGGTTTATGTTTAAATTATTCTTCAAACTGCTTGGGTGGAAAGTCACCCACTTTCTTTCCAATGATATTAAAAAATGTGTGATCGTTGTTGCTCCTCATACGAGCAATTGGGACTTTATTTTTGGAATGGGTGCCGTTGGGGTAATGAAATTAAATCAACGATTTGTAATCAAAAAGGAATGGATCCGTTTTCCAATGAAACGCCTGATGCTTTCATTAGGCGCACTCCCAATCGACAGAAATAAAAACACAGTAAATAATGAGAAAAAAAGTTCAGTCGATGCGATCGCCGACTTATTCAAGGAGCACGATGAATTGCGTATGGTAATCACTCCGGAAGGAACCAGGTCACGAGTAGAAAAATGGAAAACCGGATTTTACTATGTGGCGCTTAAAGCAAATGTCCCGATTGCACTGGCATTCATTAACTATAAAACTAAAAGTTGTGGTGTGGATAAAATAATATATCCGAGCGGTGATTTTAAAGCCGACATGAAACAGATCATGGATTTTTATAAAAATATTCACGGACGGAACCATCAAAACTTTTCCTTGGATTTAGAATTAAGTAAATAGTATCTTTAATAAAAATAAAAAATATGCAAAAACGATTTTCAATTTTAGTCGTATTACTAGCTTTCGTTTCGACTGCAATAACAGCCCAAAACAGAAGTATCGAATTTGATCACAGTGCTTTCAAGGACATTCTTGCAAAAGCCAAAAAAGAAAATAAAATGATCTACATCGATTGTTATACAGCATGGTGCGGACCCTGTAAATGGATGGCGAAAAATGTTTTCACAAATGATACTGTTGCCGATTTTTATAACAAAAATTTTATCAACACAAAAATTGATATGGAGAAAGGAGAAGGAATCGAACTTGCTAAAAAATATCAGATAAGGGCCTATCCGACCATGTTATTTTTAAATTCAGATGGAGTTCAATTGCATCGCACATGCGGTTCCACATCAGTGAAAAATTTTATTTCGATTGGGGGAAACGCTTTATCTCCAAATACACAACTAGCAACATATGCTGCAAATTTTAATAATGGTAACGTAAGCTCGGCTGCTGCTGCCACCTATTTTTCGATGCTCGAAAATGCTTGCCAGTCGTTTAACCCGGAGCTTGAAAAATATTTTTCAGCACAAAAAGAATCAGATCTTGTCTCCGCTAACAATTGGAAACTTTTTTATAATTATGTAAATTATGATTCTTTGAAATGGTTCAGATATTTTGAAGCCAACAAGTCATCCTTTTCAAAACTCTATACAAACGACTCTGTCGACTATAAGATCAACCAGGTGTATTCCGGCTCACTCTATTTTACTTCGAAGAATAAGGACAAAAAAGAATACGAAGCGACAAAAGCAAGGTTTCGTAAATTGGAAACAAAAGATGGTGAAAAAACCCTACAATATGCCGACATGAATCTTTATGAACGTGAGCAGGATTGGGCAAATTATGCAAAAGCTGCTTGTGAATATATACCAAAATATGCCGAGAAAAATGTTTATGAATTAAACAGGGCTGCATGGAGCTTTTACGAACATATTGATGATAAAACGATACTTGCCAAAGCAGAAGCCTGGGCCAAACAAGCTGCTGAAATTGATGATAGTTACGCTATTAATGATACCTACGCAGCTGTTCTCTATAAAACAGGAAAAAAAGAAGAAGCAAAAGCTACAGCACAAAAGGCTATTGATCTGGCAAAAAAAACCGGAGAAGATTCTAAAGAGACGGAGGCGCTCCTGAAAAAAATAATTGCCATGAAATAAAGTAAAGAACATTAAACCTAATGGTTGTCATCGAATACTTTGTCGTTGATTTCTGACAACTTATCCAAAATATTTTTGGAAGTGTTTAAAACAATAATATCTTTACAATCGATGAAACGTGTTACTCGCTTTTTATTCGGATTTTTGCTTTTAACTTCAAACTGCATCGCACAGCAAGTGCCGGCAGTAGAAGAAAATATTCCCTTCTTGGTTACTTTCGGAAAAGATGGTGCGAAATCCTGGGGCGATGATGATTTTTCTCAAACTTATTTTTTTGTGATCCCAAAATTTCAAGTTCAACCAATTTATATCCGCGTTTTCGACGCTGAAACTTCGGGCGAAAATGATGAGAAAAAAGGGGAGTACAATACAAAAACCAAATTCTCGGTATATGGAGGCAAGGAAGCTTTTACAAATAAAGATGTGCGTTTAAAAGACCCTGGAGGAAACTATAAAAGCGGAAATCTATTGGCTTCAAAAATATTTATTAGTAGTGAAGTTTATGACGGAGAATGGTATACATTCGGACCATTTAATCCCACTGAAGGAGAATTGGTAAGCGAATATGGTGGATACATTTTCAAAATAATTTCAGAAGGGCTGGCGGGTGATGACGGGAACTTGTATAAATATTTTTTAAGTTCCTCCCCAACAGAAAACAAAGCAATAGAAGGCGGTAACGCATTCACTTTTGAATATACATTTCGGCTATCCGACAATCAAAAGGATGTGGCACATCTATATCCATACATTGAACAAAATGTCTACTCAGTTCGACTGTCAAATTTTGATTTTGATAATGACGGGGAAATAAACATCGTCTCCATGGTAAAAAAGGGAGAGTTGAGCAAAGCTTCTGGTGATGATACTTGGGCTGATACAGAACATAAAATTGTTGAAAAAGAAAAAAAGACAACACTGGATGTGCAATTTATCAAAAGCAAAAAAGCCGTTATTAAAAATAATAATGTTACCCTTTATGTAACAAACCAAGACGGAAATTTATTGCCAATTTACACTGTACCTATTGGGGGGGTGCCACAACACAATAGTAAAATACAATTCAAACAGAAGAAAAAAACCACACCCTATTAACTAATAGTATACACCATTGGAAAAATCATTTAAAATATATTTTGGGTTTATACTTGTAATTTTTTTTTCTTCTTCAATTTTCTCTCAAGGCTATCAAATTAAAAATTATGGTGTCGACAATGGCATTACACAACCCTATGTCTATTCAATCAACCAGGATAAAAAGGGGTTTCTCTGGATTGGCACAGGAGACGGAGCTTGTAAGTTTGACGGAATAGGATTTAAATCGTTTTATTCAAGCGATGGTTTTGCCGAAAATTTTGTAACAACAAGCTTCAAAGACAATTCCCGAAATTTATGGTTTGGTCATAATCAGGGAGGGATAACGTATTACGATGGAAAGATATTCAAAGTAATTAATACAAGCGGGTTTTCCAAAAGCCCTGTAACAGCTATCATTTCTGATGAAAAAGGTTTTATCTGGTGTGCCACTCAAAACGATGGTATTTTCAGAATAAGCAAAAAATTTGAAGTGGACGTATTTAAAATGGAATTCAACCAGCTTAACATTTTTTCCTTAGAGATGACAAAAAATAATCAATTGTTAGTTGGTACAGGAGAAGGATTGATGCTTTATAATTTAACCGGAGAAAAACGAAAACCTTTTTTTTCAAAATTAATTGAATCCATACCGGAAACAAAGATCCAGTGTATCATCAAAAAAAACAATTCGGGAAGTTTCTGGATCGGGACAGAAGATGAAGGTTTATTTCTTTTGACACCATCTGCTTCAGATAAAAACACCTTTAACGCTGCCCCTATCGGGAAAAATATTGCTGTTGAATTAAACAATGTTCAAGACATTTATGAAGATGGGCTCTCTAATCTTTGGGTCTCAACCTTTGGCAATGGAGTTATTAAATTACTCCTCTCTCCGTCTTCATTGCAATACCTAGGGTTTCTTCATTTCTCGGAAGACAACGGACTTGGAACAAAATATACCAAGGCTATTTATGCCGATCATGAAGGAAATATTTGGATCGGAACATACGGCAACGGGTTAATTAAATTACAAGATAATTGTTTTGATTTTTATATTCCCGACAGCAAAGAAAATGATAAGGGTGTTTATTCAATTTTTGTGGATGAAAATTGGAAATGGTTCGGGCTAGAAAAAGGTTTGATACAAAATGAATTTATCTCAAAAAATCAGTTTACCTTTTTTGATCAGAAAAACGGATTTGTTACAGACAAGGTAACGTCATTCTTTAAAGCTGATTCCAATAGTTTGATAATCGGAACAACAAGCAAAGGAGCTTATAGGATGAATATTGCAAAAAGAACATTTTCCAAAATTATTCTGAATGATGACCAACTTTGCAATTCCATTAATTGTATCACCGGGAATAAAAGTGCACTATGGATCGCTACCAAAGGAGGTATTTTTAAAATAGAAACTGCAGCAAAGATCACTACCCATTTTACCACCGAAAGCGGTTTGACCCACAACAATATAAATCAAATTATCATAGGTGCAGATAATAAATTGTGGGTAGCCACGCACAGCAACTTTATCTCTTTTATCGATGATCATAATAATGTAAAAAACATTCAACTATATAAAGGCTCCGATCTGATCAACGTAACCTCCATTTTAGAAGATAAAAAGAAATATATCTGGGTTGCAACCTTGGGTAACGGTGTATTTAAAATAAAGGATACCGCAATTACTAAATACACTGTTGGAAATGGATTAAAATCAAACTACTGCTATAGCATTGTTTTAGACGGTTCAAATAATATCTGGGTAGGACATCGTTCCGGATTAAGCAGGATCAAAACAGAAAATAATGAAATTGATGTTTTTGATAAAAACGAAGGTGTGCTTGGAGATTGCAATCCAACCGCATCATTTACAGATTTTGAAGGATATACATGGTTTGGTACTACAATGGGGGCAGCCAAATTCGATCCTCACAAAGACATCAAAAATCTTACCCCACCAATAATCAGCATTACTTCATTCAAATTAAATGATAAAGAGGTAGATTACAACAGGGATACAATTTTCCCTCATGACAATTACCGACTAAGAATTGATTTTGTCGGAATTACTTTTAAATCAAATACTCATATACTTTATCAATATAAATTAGAAGGCTTTGACGGTAGCTGGTCAGAAAAAACAAATAACCCTTTTGCAATTTATGGAAAACTGAGCGAAGGCGAATACACTTTTTTATTGAAAGCATACAACAATGATGGTGTTTGTAACACATCACCCTTTAGCATCAAAATTGTAATTGCCGCACCTATCTGGCAAAGGCCTTGGTTCATTATACTTAGTGTTTTATTAATCATATATGCTTTTTATCTGTGGATAAAATTCCGTGAAAGCAATCACAGAAAATTTAAAATACAATTACAAAAAGCATTGAATGAAAAGACTCATGAAGTCGTTGCTCAAAAAGAAGAGATTGAAAAAAAGAATAAAGACATTACGGACAGTATCCGCTATGCTAAAAGAATTCAAGATGCTATTCTTCCCGAATTGGCATCATTACATAAAATTATTCCAGAATCATTTATATTTTTCCAGCCGAGAGATATTGTAAGTGGCGATTTTTATTGGTTCGACAAATTTGGAGATTATTTAATTGTCGTTTGTGCCGATGCAACAGGACATGGTGTACCGGGTGCATTTATGAGTATGATTGGAAGCACATTATTGAAAGATATTGTTTCAAGGGAAGACGTAACTAACCCTGCCTATTCACTCACCCTGCTTGAAGAGGAGATAAAAATATTATTAAAACAGCATGATACAGAACATCATCAAACACAAGACGGTGTGGATGTTGTGATTTGTGAAATAAATTTAACAACAAATCTTCTTCGTTTTGCCTCTACCAAACGACCAGTTATTATTTCAAAAAATAATGAATTGGTGGTTCTAAAAAAAGATGCAAGTGAATCAAATTCGGCAGAAAATCAAAATATCCAGCTTTCGAAGGGTGATATTATTTATTTATTCACAGATGGTTTCCCGGATCAGTTTGGTGGAGACAACGGCAAGAAGATAAAAATATCAACTATTAAAAATCTACTCGAAGAGATACAGACACTTCCTATTCCAAAACAAGAAATGATCATTGAAAACTATTTCAACAAATGGAAAGGCGGCAACGAACAAATTGATGATGTGCTTTTTATTGGATTGAAACTATAATTGCTAGGACCAAAGTTAGATCATACAGTACCGGCAGTTTATTGTTTGTCATTTAGAGCAGAGAAATCGTTTTGTTTTCAAGTACCTATTTCGATTTCTCCAAGGCTTGTTCAATATCAGAAACAATATCAATAATATTTTCTAAGCCCACTGAAATACGAACCATACCCGGTGTTATTCCAACTGCCAAACGTTCTTCTTCTGATAATTTTGCATGAGTTGTTGAAGCCGGATGTGTAGCGATTGTTCTTGTATCGCCCAAATTTGCTGTAAGGGAGCACATTTGCAAGGCATCCAAAAATTTTCTACCTCTTACAATTCCTCCTTTGATTTCAAAAGTTACAATTCCTCCACCCATGCTCATTTGCCTTTTTGCTATTTCAAATTGAGGGTGTGACAATAAAAAAGGATATCGCACCTGTAAAACATCAGGATGATTTTCTAATAATCCCGCCAACTTATGGGCATTCTGAGAATGGCGCTCCACACGTATCGCAAGGGTTTCAAGACTTTTCGATAATACCCAGGCATTAAACGGAGAAAGCGAAGGTCCGGTACTTCGGCAAAATGTTTGGATTTCTTTTATCAACTCTTTCTTCCCCAATACAATTCCTCCCAACACTCTTCCTTGTCCATCCAGATATTTTGTTGCGGAATGCGTTACCAAATGTGCTCCATACTTTATCGGCTGCTGAAGAAAAGGTGTAGCAAAACAATTATCCACATTCAAAATAACATTGTGCTTTTTTGCTAATTCTCCTAACCACTCCAGATCAATTATGTCTAACCCTGGATTAGAAGGCGTTTCCACAAATATCATTTTTGTGTTTTTTTGGATCAAAGCCTCCCATGTTTCCGGTTTATTAATATCTGCATACGTATGCGTGATTCCCCATTTGGGTAAAAATTTTGCAATGACCGTATGCGTTGATCCGAAAATAGAACTGGCCGACAAAATGTGATCCCCGCTTTTTAGCAATGCCATAATACTTGCAAAAATTGCTGCCATTCCCGATGCAGTAGCAAAACCAGCCTCCGCACCTTCCATCAAACACATTTTTTCTTCAAACTCCGTCGAATTCGGATTTACAAACCGGCTATAAATATTTCCCTCTTGTTCATCTGCAAATATTGCCCGCATTTGTTCGGCATCATCAAAAGTAAAACTAGATGTCAAATATAATGGCACCGAATGTTCTCTGTTATTGGTCTGTTCAGACTGTGTCCGAATTGCGTTTGTTTCGAATTTTTTCATGGACATTTTTTATGGGAACGCGGATCTTTATGACTATTATGATTTGTTAAGATTTTAAAACATAAATTTTTAACTTATTATGTTTTTGTTTTAAATAAAACCAGCACCCATACTTGTTAATCATTTTTATCATAACAAATCTGCGTTCCTATCTTTTATTCATTGACGGAGACCTTGTACGTTATCTTTGCTCCGGCAATTTCCAAGGTTTTGGAAACTGAACAATATTTTTCCATCGATAATTGTACTGCACGATCTGCTTTCTCTTTGTCGATTTGTCCCTTAAATTTAAAATGCAGCTGAATATTTTCCCACAACGAAGGCTCCTTTCCTTGTTCTCGATCGCCATCAATACTGATAGTAAAATCCTCTATCACTTGCTTTTGTTTTTTTAAAATCAATACAATATCGATCGCACTACAACCACCCAATCCCATCAACAACATTTGCATCGGACGAACACCTTTGTTATATCCCCCGATATTTTCACCTGCATCCATGTGTGCAACATTTCCTGTTTCACTTACAGCCTCAAAGTGAAATGCATCATCAAGCCGTTTTAGTTCTATTCGCATTGTTTTTTATTTGACGTCATTTCGAGTGTTCTGCGTTGAAGCAGAAACTATCGAGAAACGCATTGTTTTTTATTTATCGATTTCAAAGGTAAGTAATTGGATGAAATTTTGTTTAGTTTTGTGATGCAAATTCCCATTTGTCTCTCGTTTTGTAACGGAGCCATCCCCCCCTTTGAAAAGGGGGAAGCGAAGCGGGGGATTGAACAAATAAAATGAACAAACATTTTTTTACATATCGGCAACCCTTAAAACTTGAAAACGGACAAACGTTACAAACGCTTGATGTGGTCTATCATACTTACGGTTCAGTCAATGCCGACAGAAGTAACATTATCTGGTTTTGTCATGCATTAACAGCAAACAGCGATGTTTCCGACTGGTGGAATTCTCTTGTAGGTGAAGGCAAAAAATACGATCCTGCCAACTATTTTATTGTTTGTGCAAATATCATTGGTTCCTGTTATGGTTCTTCCGGACCATTAAGCATAAATCCTGAAACACAAAGTTCGTTCTACAGTTCTTTCCCTAAAGTGACAATACGCGACATGGTAAATGCACATATCGTTTTACGGAAACATTTAGGAATTGAAAAAATCAACACTATCATTGGCGGTTCAATGGGCGGATACCAAGCAATAGAATGGGCGTTGGCGGAACCAACCATTTTCGACAATATGGTTTTGGTTGCAACCGGAGCGCAAGAATCGGCATGGGGAATAGCTATTCATACAGCACAACGGTTGGCAATTGAAACCGATCTGACCTGGAAGGACTTAAATCAAAATGCAGGAGCAACTGGCTTAAAAGCTGCTCGTGCAATTGGAATGCTGACCTATCGAAATTATGAAGCATTTGTAAAAACACAAACGGATGATGAACATAAATTGGATAATTTTAAAGCGAGTTCTTATATAAATTATCAAGGAGAAAAATTGGTACGACGTTTCAACGCATACAGCTATTGGATCTTGACAAAATCGATGGACTCCCATAATATTGCCCGCAACAGAGGAAAACTTGAAGATGTTTTAAAAATTATCCAGACAAAAACATTAATCATCGGAATTTCCAGCGATCAGCTTTGTCCGGTTGCAGAACAAAAAATAATGGCGCAATACATTCCGAATTCCACTTTCGTGGAGATAGATTCTCCTTACGGACATGATGGTTTTCTGATTGAAGGAAAATTGATTGGCGAAGCGATAGAGAAATTTAGTTAAAAAGAAAGCCTCTGAATTCGGAGGCTTTCTTTTTATTTATGTGCTTCATTGTATTTAGTCACGTAAAAAATGATTCTTTCTATCTCATCCGAATGACACCTTTTACAATCTGGATCATAATGATCGCTGTCGTCAGCTGTAAAAAGAAACATTGATCGTTTCCCAGATGATTTCATGTTTCAACTTACAAAAACTCAACTTCAAGAGGTTATCACAAATTGTGATACCCTCTATAAAATATGCGGTCACAAATTGTGACCTCGTCAAAAATGGTAACTCATGACAAATTTTGATGAGTTCAACCCTCCACTAAGGACGCAAATTGCGACCTTAGAATAAACTCTTTCTATTTTTTGTACATTTGTTAAATGAAAGTGCTGGAATTATTAAAAGAATACCAAGCCCTGAATTTATCGCAAAACATTGATTACGATAAGTTCAGCCACTATTCCATTACCCACCATTCAACTAGTTTAGAAGGCTCCACACTTACAGAAATTGAAACAAATTTATTACTGGATGAAGGATTAACTCCAAAAGGAAAACCTTTGGAGCATAGCTTAATGACAACCGATCATGCAAATGCTTTGCAATTTGTAATTGAAAATGCAAATCATAAAAAGGAAATGAATGTTGCATTTATTCAAAACATAAATGCAAAAGCAATGTCAAAAACCGGCAAAACGTATCAAACTGCTTTTGGAGAATTGGATAGCTCAAAAGGTGTTTTCAGAAAAGGAAATGTTGTTGCAGGAAGTCGTTATTTCCCAAACTTTGATAAAGTTGAATCTTTAACAAAAAAATTAGCTGAAACAATAAACAGCAAACTTAAAACTACTATTGAAACAATAGAACAACTGCACCTTTCCTTCGATGCACATTTTGATTTAGTGAGTATTCATCCATTTTATGATGGCAATGGCAGAACGTCTCGTTTGTTAATGAATTACATTCTTTGCTATTACAATTTACCAATGTCTATTGTATTTAAAGAAGATAAATCGGATTACATAGAAGCCATAGAAAAATCAAGAAATGAAGAAAGTCTAATTCCTTTCAGAAATTTTATGACTGAACAATATTGCAAATTTCTCTCTCAAGAAATTAATAATTTCAATAAACAGTCGAAAGATAAAGGCAAAGGATTTTCTTTTGTTTTTTAAAATGCTTACTGCATCCCAACAATTACAGCAAAAACACCTTTCACCACTTCCATCATCTTATCGATGTTTAAAGTTTCCAGAGTATCCGTCTTTTCATGATAATTTGCGTTTCGATAAAACGATGTGTCCGTTATCATGACAGCGGAATAACCATATTTCCAATAATTCAAATGGTCCGAAAAATCTATTCCGGGAACAAATGCAGGTGAATTAATAGAACAAACTTTTATTTCAGAATTTTCTCGCATCGTCTTTCTTGTTTTTCTTATCGATTTCCCTTGCCCTATTTTTCCAACCACAGCAATATAATTCGCCTTGCCAGGATAAAACAATCTCATCAATCCAATCGGGTATTCTTGTGACCTGCGCTTATCAGAAAAATACCCTATCATTTCCAAACAGATCATCTGCTTAACTTTGATATGATCACCAAACAGCATTTTTGCATGTACAGCACTTCCCATATTCGCAGTCCGGAAGTTTGGTGGCTCTTCCAACGTATACGCGACAAGATCAACTCTGTATTTTAAATTTGAGCTTTGTGATTTTAACATTCTTGCAATTTCCAACATACCCGCAACTCCGCTAGCATTGTCGTCTGCCCCCGGTTGATTTTCACATACATCGTAATGTGCACCAACAATTATTCTTTCACCATCTCTTGGTCCGAAGAAGCATATAATATTTTTATACTCCTTTCCTTCAACCAAATATTTTTGTTCTTCCACATCATCGGTAAGCTTTTTGAATTCATCAAAAATGTATTTCGCACATTCCTTCAAACGTTCAACCTGTTTATCATTTCGTGCTTTAGAGGAATTGATCAGAAAACGCAGATCCTTAAGAAGCCTTTCTTTACTGACCTTTGAAACAACAGGAGTTGTATCCTGAAACGATGAAGACTCTTTCGCATAAATGCTGAGTCTGCTGAAAAGAATAATAATTAAAAGAATGATCTTTTTCAAATCAATTATGGAATAAATTTAAATTAAGCATTGTGTTAACAAAGCTATTATCATTTTTTAACATTAACAATTTATTCATTTTATAGCTTGAAAAGGCAGGCAAAAATCCTTACCTTTGGGTAGATGTAACAAAGCATTGAGAATCACGTTATAGAATCAAAATGTCGAATACCAATTACCGGTCATTGATTGAAAAACTGGATGAATTCATCCGGAAATATTATAAAAATCAGCTTTTACGCGGATTAATTTATAGTATTGGCTTGGTATTGCTCTTTTTTGTTGCCGTTACTGCATTGGAATATTTTGCTCACTTCAATTCTACGATCCGAACAATTTTATTTTATTCGTTTGTTTCAGCAACAGGATTCATTTTGGTGAAATACATCGCTATCCCTGTTTCCAAACTTTATCATTTCGGGGAAATAATTTCCCATGAAGAGGCATCTGCAATAATTGGAAAACACTTTTCAAATGTGCAGGACAAACTTTTGAATGTATTACAATTACAGTCGTTACAGGATACAAACCAACAACCAACAACTAACAACTATCAACTAATTGAAGCAAGCATCAATCAAAAAACAAAAGAGTTAAAACCGATCCCATTTTCTTCCGCAGTTGATTTTTCTGAAAACAGGAAATATTTAAAATATGCACTCTTACCAATTCTTATTATAACCGTTATCTTATTTGCCGCACCAAGTATCATTACCGATGGAACAAAACGTTTAGTAAAACACAGTGAATATTTCGAGAAGGAAGCTCCTTTTCAATTTGTGATCACGAATACGGAGCTTAAAACTGTTGCTCAACAAGATTATGAGTTAAAAGTAAAACTCACCGGTGATGAAGTTCCGGATGTTGTGTATGTTGAAATTGACGGAAATGAATTTAAGCTCGACAAAGAAAACATTGTAAACTTCAACTATGTTTTTAAGAATGTTCAGAAAAATATTTTGTTCCAGCTTGCTGCTGATGGCTTTAAATCGAAGGAATATGAGTTAGTTGCTTTGCCAAATCCAATTCTATTGAATTTTGATATCGCCATTGCTTATCCAAAATATCTTAATAAAAAAGATGAGGTTGTTAAAAATACCGGGGACCTGGTTGTACCGGCAGGAACCAAACTAAGCTGGAATTTCAATACCCAGAACACGAAACAGTTGCGTTTGAATTTTAACGATACCTCATTTTCTGTTGCCCCGACAAGTGAAAACAATTTCATTTATTCTGTTCGCCTGTTCCGCGATAAATCCTATTCTGTAACCACTTCCAATCAATTTTTGAAAAGCAAAGACTCTGTTACATACGCTATAAATGTTATTCCTGACGGATTTCCTCAAATTTCAGTTGCTGAAAAGAAAGATTCCACCTCAGATAAACGTATTTCTTTTCGTGGTGAAATAAAAGATGATTACGGTTTCAATAAACTTTCTTTCAATTACCGTTTTATCACCAATAACGATACAGCAACAAGCGACAACTTCAAAAAGATGACTACCAATAGCGTTCCTATTGCAGTCAGTAAATTATCAACGCAAGACCAATTTTTTCATTATTGGGATATGACCTCAATAGGTGTTTCACCCGGTGATCAGATCGAATATTATTTTGAAGTATGGGACAATGACGGAGTGAATGGCAGCAAATCTTCCCGCTCACAAAAAATGATTTTTAAAGCCCCTACACTAAAAGAATTAGAGGAAAACACTGACAAAAACAATAATAAGATCAAGGACGATCTTGAAGAAAGCCTTCGTCAGGCAAAAGAAGTTCAAAAAGAATTAGCAGACCTACAACGAAAAGTGGCTGAGAAGAAAGATCTTACCTGGGATGAAAAAAAGAAACTGAAGGAACTACTTGAAAAGCAAAAAGACCTTCTGAAAAAAGTTGAGAAAGTGAATAACGAAAATCAACAAAACAATCAGCAAAAAAATGAATACAAAAAGCCTGACGATGAAATGCTTGAAAAGCAAAAACAACTGGAAGAGTTATTCAATAAAGTAATGACCCCAGAGTTGAAGGCAAAATATGATGAGCTGCAAAAACTTTTAGAAAAATTGGATAAGGACAAGGTGCAAGATGCTTTGGAAAAAATGAAATTGGAGAATAAAGACCTTTTGAAGGAACTTGATCGTAACCTTGAGATCTTTAAACAATTGGAAGTGGAACAAAAACTTCAGGAGAATATCGATAAACTAAATGATCTCTCAAAAAAGCAAGATGAACTCGCAAAACAATCAGAAGATAAAAAGTCGGATTCAAAAGAGCAAAAAGATAAGCAAGATGAACTTAATAAAAAGTTTGATGATATAAAGAAAGATCTCAAAGAGCTCGAAAAGAAGAATAGTGAACTGGAGGAGCCAAAGAAACTTGAAAACACCGATCAAAAACAAGAGGAGGTTCAGAAAGAAATGCAAAAAAGCAGTGACCAGCTGAACGATAAGAAAAAGAAGGAAGCGGCGAAATCACAAAAAGAAGCTGCAAAAAAAATGGAGGAAATGAGCCAGCAAATGGAGCAGGCGCAGCAACAGGAGCAAGAACAGCAAGAAGGAGAAGACATAGACAAGATGAGGGGGTTGTTGGAAAATATTCTTCAGCTTTCTTTCGGGCAAGAAGCTTTAATGAATGAACTTACCAGGACCAAACCGAATGACCCGCAATTTGTAAAGATCAATCAGAAACAGAAAAAATTGAAGGATGACGCAAAAATGGTGGAGGATACTTTATTGGCGTTAAGCAAACGTGTTCCTCAAATTGCTGCTGCTGTAAATAAGGAGATTAGTGCTATCAATATGAATATGGAAAAAGCGCTGGAAGAAGTTACCGAGGCGCAAACGCCTGCTATTGATGGCAAAAACCATAAGCAGGAAGCTTTGAGCCGTCAGCAGTTCGCGATGACCTCTATAAATAACCTGGCGCTGATGATGAGTGAGGCCTTATCACAAATGCAAAGTGCTGCCAAAAAAGGAAAACCGGGAAGCGGAAGCTGCAAAAAGCCCGGTGGAAAGGGACAAAAGCCATCGATGGCCAGCATGCGACAAATGCAGGAGCAGATCAACCAGCAGATCAAGAAATTGAAAGAGGGAATGGAAAAAGGCGGAAATAAGCCTGGAAACAAACCCGGCATGGGAACCGGAGGGATGAGTCAGGAATTGGCACAATTAGCCGCTCAGCAGGCTGCTTTGCGTCAAGAGCTGCAAAAAATGTCGGACCAGATCAATAAAGACGGGAAAGGTGCCGGAGGGATGAGCAAGATCGCAGAAAAAATGGAAGAAACGGAGACGGATCTTGTGAACAAAATGATCAGTCAGGAAACAATTAACCGGCAGGAAGAAATTTTGACACGCCTTTTGGAGAGCGAGAAAGCGGAGAAAGAGAGAGAAATGGATGAAAAAAGACAATCAAATGAAGCAAAAAATGAAAATTATAGTAACCCTAATGATTTTTTAGAGTATAACCTCTTGAAACAAAAAGAAACGGAATTACTGAAAACGGTTCCACCGTCTTTGACTCCTTTCTATAAGTCAAAAGTAAACCAATACTTTAACAACTTTGGAAACTAATATGGTGCTTGCAGAAAATCAAAAAATAAGAATCGCTTCGAGAGCAGAAAACATTATTCTTGTTGAGCGTATGATTGAAGATGTGTGCGATCTTTTTAATATCAGTGAAGATTATTATGGGAATATTCTCGTTGCGATAACAGAGGCTGTGAATAATGCTATTTATCATGGCAACCAGGCGAATCCTAAAAAAAATATAGACATCTTTTTTAAATCATTCCCCGACCATGTATCTTTTATTGTAAAAGATGAAGGAACGGGATTTAGCTACGATACACTACCGGATCCTACAAATCCCGAGAATATTGAAAATCCTAACGGTCGCGGTGTATTTTTGATGCGCAACCTCGCAGATAAAGTATCTTTCGAAGATAATGGAAGCAAGGTCGTATTGGATTTTAATATGGTTGCTAACTGATCTTCCCTTTCAACCAATCACTATAATTTATAATATCAGTATCCGAAGTACTCTTTAACATTATTCCATCAAGCAACGCGTTAATTTCTTTTAACAGTTCCTTGTCCTTTTTTAGCCCCTCCGATTTTTCCATACGATCGATCAAATAAATAATTTGCTTTTGACGAACATATTCTTCCTTTTTCAACAATCCGACATATTCCTTTTTTACCCTTTCCATTTTATGCTCCAAATAATCGAAATCACTCAGTTCATATCGGATCATTAATTCAAAAACAGCCAGTTTTAAATGCCAAGCCTCATCCAAATGCTTGAATGCATCCTGCATCATTGGTTTTACCAAATTTTTCAGAGATTCCTTAAAATTCCTCTTATCGAAATTCAATACTGCAAGATTCAAATACACAAACACATTGTAAATTGACAGTTTCTTGATACTGCTATTATCTTTCGCCTCATGAAGTATCTCGATCGCTTTATCGATATTTTTCACCGAATAATTGATTACCAAGGAGTTGTAATAATAAAATAAATATTTGTCGTGCAACAACTTTCCAAACTCGTCCATCGCTGATTTTAGCTTATCCACATAGGTTAAAGAAAGATCTATTTTTTTATTCTTGAATAAAGAATTTATCAAATAAGTAAGCATTTGAAGCTTCGTATCATGATTGTTTTTATTAAACAATTTTTCCTTTGTGAATTCATCGTATGTCTTCAATAAATATTTTTCCAAAGATTTGAAATCTTGTTGTTGAAGCAGGATACGACTTACCGACTGGTAAATCTTAAATCGCAAGACCGGACTATTTTTCACATCCTTGCTTTTCGAAAAATCGTTCACTGTATTTTGAAGCAATTGAAGTATCTCGGTATTTTGTTTTGCAAAATTTTGGGAAACTTTAATCCTGTAAATTAATGCTGCCAGTATATCGTCTATCTCTTGTATCTTATTCAGTTTTGACCGGTTATCCTTTCTTTTTTGAATATATTCTTCTGGATTGATCTCAAGCGCTTCATGCGAAAGCTTGATGAATTCACCATAAATAATATCCAGCCAATCAAGGCATTCATTTTCATTTGCCTTCCTAGAGGCTTTGGTCAAATAGTAAAATGCAGTTGCTGCTTGTCCTTTGTCTTGAAACAACCGTGAAAGAAATAAATAATTTAAAATAATATTGTATTCGGTAGAATCATAATAATGCAATGTCAAACTTTTTCCGATATCCTCAAACAACCTGTTTTTAAGTCGGTACAGCGCATTTTTATCGTCCGTTTGGTATAACTTTTTTAAAATCTTTTCCTCGTTGTATTCGGGAAACTGTTTTCGGATAAGATCAAACAACAGCTCGTCTTTTCTTGCAGTTGCTTTTTCGGTTCTGTTGATAAAGAGTTTGAAATTCCGGATTTCCTCTTTATTCATATTGCCAATTACTTCGGGAAGAATGTTCATTTTTGTAGTTTTGAATACGTAAGAAAATTACAAAATTAATTTAATATGCCGGTATATTTAAATACTTTTGGGTAGAAAACATCCCGAAAACTTAAAATTTGGAGCCATGAAAAAGCGTATTCTTTTAATCGCATTGTCGTTATTTCTCTATTTTACAAAAAGTAAAGCGCAAGATTCTATTGGAATCAGCGCGTATTCTGTATCAATTGGAAATGACACATTACCCGCTGGATTTACAGATAGTGTATCATTTTGGCTTGTAAATAATGGGGCAACCTCCTTTTCAGACAGCCTGCATTTTATAACGTATGTACAGGACACTACAGGTTTCCTTTTTCATCCGGTTGATACTACCTATTTCGGATCCTACACAATTGCCCCGGGCGATAGTATACCTTTTACCTTATTCCCAATTTATGATGTTTCCACCCCGGTTAATCCTAACAGATACCATTATGATATTAATGTGATTGTAATTTGGCCGATAGCTACATCAACGGGCAATATTGGAGGCACACTTACTTATGTTGAAATAATCACCATACCGTTAGGGGTAAATGAAATAGATCTGAATAAAATAATAAAGGCCTATCCAAACCCGACAACAAGCAATTTTACTCTTGAAAACACAGGGACAATTGCTATTGAAGAGGTAAGAGTTTTCGATACGCAAGGCCACATAATTCAAACTGAAAAAAAACCAGCTTCAATTTGTACAGATACCTGGAAAGCCGGAACTTATTTAATTAATATTCAACTCGAAAACAAACAAACGCGAACCATTCGGGTCATCAAACAATAGCATGACCTTTTTTTATATACACCTATCTATTTTAAATAGGTAGGTGTTTTTAGTTTATAGAAAACCAGATCTTATTAATTATCTTTGTTGCATGGATACAGAGTTTGAATATCAGAATGCACTTAAACATATCGCAAAACAATTTGGCAGCGATATAGATATGCAAGGAGTGCTTTTTATTATTGGGTTACAAGAATTAGGAAAAGGGAAAATACAACTCTCAAAGAATGAAAAACTAGATGTATTACATATCGCTATTTGTACGCTGCTTTCCCCTTACGGATATTATGAATATGAAGGATTGGACAAAGATGGATGGCCGCATTGGAAAACGACAGAGAATTTGCCCCCATTAAAACCGGAACAACAACAAGTAATAATAAAACAAGCGATTATTGAATACTTTAAGACAATGGATGTTCAGCCTTAATTACTGAATTTTTACGGTCACCTCAGCATCTTTACCAGGTTCATCCAAACGAATAACCCCAACTCCTGCCATTCCAGGATAGGTTGCTTTCTTAGCAACAACATCAAATATTGCAGGTAATTTTACATCGAAGCTTGCCTGTCCGGAACCATCTGTAATTCCATCATAAACAACATCTCCATTAACTGAAGGGGCAGAAAGCTTTACCGATGCACTAGAAACAGGGTTACCAACAGTGTCAACCACCGTTACTTTGCCATGACACGTTTTATCTTTGTTACATGAACTAGAAACAAACATTACTGTCAATAACACAATAATCCCCAGAACTGTTGAAATTTTGAAAATAATGGTTTTCATTTTTGTATTTTTTTAAAACTGTTTTTTCGGTACAACGGATGTAAGACTTAATTATCTTTACAATTAACAAATTTAATCAAAATATCATGAATAACAAAAATCTTTTCATCAGATTTTCTTCCCTTTTTGCAATCCTTTTGCTCCTAATGTCATTTGACCCCGCTAACATGACCGATTCCGGAAACGTTAATGTTCTAATCAAAACTAATTATGGGGACATAAAGATCAAACTTTATAATGAAACCCCGCTTCATCGCGACAATTTCATTAAACTAGTAAAGGAGCATTATTATGACAGCCTCCTTTTTCACCGTGTTATCCAAAAGTTCATGATCCAGGGCGGTGATCCGGATTCAAAAAAGGCCCTTCCCGGTGAGCTGTTAGGAGAGGGCGGACCGAAATACACTATTCCGGCAGAAATAAATCGTGCTGTTTTTCATAAAAAGGGTGTATTAGCCGCGGCACGTGAAAGTGACCTGGACAACCCCCTGGAAGCCTCTTCCGGTTCACAGTTTTATATCGTACAAGGGAAAGTTTATACCGATTCTTTACTTCAGTTACAAGCAATAAAAATTACAAAAAGAACCCTTTTTAATTCTTTTGTGAAACTGCCCGAAAACAAACATTATATAGATGACTATAAACGTTATTCAAAAGAAGAAAAAGCGGATAGCATGGAATACATCAACGATATTTTTGACGCAAAAGTTGAAAAGGAATTTCCAAATGTGACACGCTATAAATTTACTCCCGAACAGATTAAAGCTTATACTACCATTGGCGGGACGCCTACATTGGATAATACTTACACTGCTTTTGGAGAAGTATATGCTGGTTTGGAAATTGTGGACCTGATAGCTGCCCAAAAAACGGATAAAAATGCCAGGCCAATTGAGGATATTCGAATCATAAGTGTTTCAATTATTCCTTAACTTCGCAAATATTTTTGAAAACAATGAAAGATCGTATTGAAGAATTATTAAACGAAATTGAAGCATTTTCTGCAAGTACAAAAGAGCATGTGGAAGAATTTCGCATTAAGATACTTAGCAAAAAAGGGAAAGTAACCGAACTGTTTGATGATTTTAAAACAGTAGCTCCGGAAATGCGCAAAGATATCGGACAAAAACTCAATGAACTCAAGAATAAAGCGCAGGACAAGATCAACCATCTTAAAGAAAAATTCGAACATTCTGATGATGTAACAGACAACACGATCGACCTCACTCTTCCTGCAGAAAACATCGCTGTAGGCTCCCGTCACCCTTTATCACTTGTCAGAAATCAGATCGTTGAAATATTTTCCAGGATTGGATTCTCTGTTTCTGACGGACCAGAAATTGAAGACGATTGGCATAACTTCACCGCTTTAAATACTCCTGCAGATCACCCTGCACGTGATATGCAGGATACATTTTATATAAGTGAGAATCCGGATATCGTTTTACGGACACAAACATCATCCGTACAGGTTCATATCATGGAAGGCACAGAACCCCCTATCCGCACTATTTCTCCGGGTCGTGTTTATCGCAATGAGGCAATTTCTGCACGTGCACACTGTCAGTTTCATCAGGTTGAAGGATTATACATTGATAAAAAAGTTTCATTTGCCGATCTTAAACAATCACTTTTATATTTTTCTAAAGAGATGTTTGGTGAAGAGACAAAGATCCGTTTACGTCCATCCTATTTCCCTTTCACAGAGATAAGTGCAGAGATGGATATCTCTTGTCCGTTTTGTAACGGTGACGGATGCAATATTTGCAAAGGAGCAGGTTGGGTAGAAATTTTAGGATGCGGAATGGTCGATCCTGCTGTACTTGATAATTGTAAGATCGACAGTAAACAATACAGTGGCTTTGCTTTCGGAATGGGCATTGAACGCATTGCGATGCTTAAATATCAGGTTAAAGACCTTCGTTTATTTTTTGAAAATGATGTCCGCTTTCTGAAACAATTTAAATCCGTCATTTAATTTAGCCCCTCAATTCGGTTTCAATAAATACTAATTAAGTACGCTTTTCCAAAATCTTTTTTTAAAAGAGATAGCTATTAACGATTCTCAATAAAAAATAAAATTGTCAAGACTGAATCAACTTTTAGAAATGATCAAGAATGAGCCAAACGACTCTTTCTTAAACTACGCGTTGGCACTGGAATACGCAAAAGAAGGTGATGTAAAAAAAGCGATCGACCTTATTGAAGTATTACTTTCTAAAGACGAAGCCTATCTTGGTGCATATTATCAATTAGGGAAGTATTACGAAGAGTGCCAAGAATCCGAAAGGGCGATAGCCACTTATAGAAAAGGCATTGCCATTTCAGAAAAGCAAAAAAACATAAAGGCTACAAGCGAGTTAAACGCAGCCTTGTGGATGTTGGAAGACTGAGCACTCAACATAACGAAACAACATTTCGCTTTGATTGAGTTCAGGAAAGGAGGCAGATTGCGGCTACCACTCTGAGCTAAGCCAAAGTGTCGAAGAGTGTGAGAAGCCATCGCACCTATTTCGACAGGCTCAATATGACAACGTATTCTTAGCTTGTTTCAAACAGAACGAAGACGAAATCAATCCGTATTTTTATTTTATCGAAATAAAAACATCTGATATTCTTTGCTTTTGAGCTTTTGCACTCTCAATCTGAGTCTCCAACTCCTTAGTATCAGCATTCGAACCTGTTTCTTTTAATTTTTTTATTTTTTCGGCATTGAAACTAATTCGATCATCGTACATAGTAATAAGATCACTGATGGATCTTTTTGCATAATATGCGACCCATTTAATAATGCTCTCATCCTTTGCAATGCTTGCTAACAAATCAACCCCGGCATTCACAGTTTCATCGTTTTTCACTCTTCGCAAAAACGCACCGTATTGTGAAACAAATCCGATCAATGAATAGCCGTTAAATTTTGATGCGTTCTTAAGGAAGAAATCATTGTTCTCATCGAAGCCGTTGATGGCATAAAGGGAAGCAACAGCAAAAAGCACATCATTGTTTTTTTCGTTTTCAAATTGTTTTGCCGTTATCAGCGCCTCTGCCGGATTCAACTTTCCGATTGCAGAAAGTGAAGAACTTAAAACATAATATGATTTGTCGTTTAATGCATTTTTATAAAGTGTTTCCAAATCTGCATCCTTATAATGCGCAGATAAATATTCTATCGCCAGTGCACGAACAGTAGACTTCTCATCTTTCTGAGCAAGGATTACCAACTTGTCTTTTATTTCTTTTTCGTGTCCTTCTTGTATATCCTTCAGTGCATCAAGTGCGTCAATACGTAAACTCCAAAATTTATCATTGAGCGCCTCTATAATAACGACTGCGGCGACTGAATCTTTTGCTTGTTCTGCCAACTTAGAAATTGCTTCTGTTCTGTCAAGAAACAACGGGGCATTCCGATATTGAAAAGCCCACTCATCAATAGATTTTACTTCATTCTTCGTGCAAAGCAACATTTTTTGACCATCAACATTCACAAGATCAGGCTTGGAAGCGGCTGTAAATTCAAATGTTTCATCTGCTTTGGTAATAATTATTTTTTCACGGTCTACTTTGCCATTTACATAAAGATCAATATACATAGGAATCTTAAACAATGGTGTTTTCGAAAAATCCTGCATTTGTTTGATCTGCACCTTTTGGATTTTTTGTCCGGCATCATATGCTGTTTTTATTACCAGATCAGGATGGCCGGCCGAAAGGAACCATTCATTGAAAAACCAATTCAGGTCTTCACCGGTAACCTTTTCAAAAGCTAAACGCAATTGATGAATCTCCACAGCGGAGAATTTATTTGTTTCTAAATATAACTTCAAAGAAGCAAAAAAGGCATCATCACCAACATATTTACGGAGCATATGAAGAACCTGTCCGCCTTTATTATAGCTGTGTCCATCAAACATTTCTTCCTTGTCATCGTATTGAAAACGAATCAAATTTACTTGCTTCCGTTCCGATTCTGCCAAATATCCTGCACGTGATTCTGCACTATGCTGATCGGCTGCGTCTAAGCCATATTTGTATTCCTGCCATAAATATTCACTATAGGTGGCAAAAGATTCATTCAGTGGCACGTTGCTCCATGACTCACATGTTACAAGGTCACCAAACCATTGATGAAATAATTCGTGCGAAACATAATCTTCATAATTCTTATCTAACAATTCTCTGTCTGTTCGTTGCAAATATTCGCTATGCAAAGTTGCCGTCGTATTTTCCATTGCACCCGAAACAAAATCACGCACTACAATTTGTGAATATTTATTCCAGGGATAATCAACGCCTAACTTAGTAGAGAAAAATTCAAGCATCTCGGGAGTGTTACCAAAAATATTTCTTGCATATGGCTCATACTCTTTTTCTACATAATAATTAACTTCTTTTCCTCTCCATTTATCTTTAACGATTGCGAAATCACCAACAGCCATCATCGCAAGGTATGGGGCATGTGGCAGATCCATTTTCCAATAATCTGTGCGTGTACTATCACCATTATCAAAAGAGGAACACAGTTCTCCATTAGAAAGAGTGACGTACTTTTTATTCACAGTCATGTATATTTCTTGTGTCATACGCTCATTCGGACTGTCAATAGTTGGAAACCAAACAGAGCTGGATTGTGTTTCTCCTTGTGTCCAGATTTGTTGCGGTTTGTTTTTTTCTTTACCATCCGAATTAATAAAGTACAAGCCTTTATCGTCAATAATAGCAGCACTTCCGCCACCCTTTTTTAATGTATTGGGTTTAGAAACGTAATCAATAAAAACAGCGTACTCTTCATTATTTTTGTATTCTCTATCCAAATGAATGGTAAGAATGTCATTTTCATAGTTGAATTGCAAGGGTGTTTTAAATATTTCATCAGGAGCGGGTTCATAGATAATTCCTTTTTTAGGAGCCCTTGCCGGATGAACAATTTTTTGAAAAAGGTCTACTTCTTTTATGTCCATTCCTCTTGCATCGAGGATCAATATTGCAGTCGGATAAAAATAAGGTTTAACAGTGATGGTTGCTTTTCCATACAAATATTGGTTCACCCAATCAAAACTTACATCCAGTTTTGTGTGAATAATGTCGTTCAGTTGAGTTCGAGAAGCCCTATATTGCTGTGGCTCCTCACTTTTTGGCATCGTCTGAATGGTATCCAGATTTACTGTAAAGTGCTCATCGTTACTTTCAATCGACTTCTTATTCAGATTACAGGAAAAAACTAGAATAGTGGTTGAGATAATTAATATACTTGATTTAAAATTCATTCGCATCAATTTAGAAACTCAAAGGTTAGAAAAATTAAATAGAATTCAAATTATAATATGATGAGCGGTTTATTTTGTTAAGCCTAGTAAAAACTTTACATTTGTGATATGCTAAAAGTAAACGTGAACAATCTAAAAGAGCACAGTATTGAACTGGAAAATGCAAGTGCTGGAACCATTGATGGAAAAGCATTTTCATGGGATGTGATTGAGGTAAAAGACGGAAGCTTCCATGTGATCAAAGATAACCGCTCCTACAATGTAGAAGTGATTAAAGCAGAAGCTTCCGAAAAGAGTTTTTTAGTAAGCGTCAATGGCAACAAGTATCAACTCCATGTAAAAGATAAGTTTGATGAACTTTTGAAGAGTTTGGGTTTTGATGAACTTAACGCCAAAAAGGTAAATGAAATTAAAGCCCCAATGCCTGGATTGGTTTTAGATATCCGCGTTTCAGAAGGAGATACAGTAAAAAAAGGTGATCCTATTTTAGTTTTGGAAGCCATGAAAATGGAAAACATCATCAAATCGCCAGCCGATGGCATCATTAAGAAAATAAACGTAAACAAAGGTTTCGCTGTTGAAAAGAACCAAGTCTTAATTTTCTTTGGATAGTCTAAAAAAACTACCCTTAAAGAATTTCGGCAATTGTATTTTTACTACTTGAATATTTTTTTGTTCTTCTGCTAATGAAATTTTGAGTCTCTATTCTTGAGAAAATAACTATCAAAATTTATTTCAAACTTTCCCTTTTTTGATTTTTTAACATCCGCAGATTCGACAACCCGTGTTGGTTATTCGTATATTTGTTTTGAAAAATTATTTACACATTTTAATTTAATAATATCATGGACAACAATTCACGCAGAGACTTCATTAAAAAATCAGCAGCACTTGCAATAGGAGCTGTTGTTGCAAATAAAGTAATGAGTAAAACATTGACGGCAGCGGAGTTCCTGGAAAAAGAAAGTATTATGGCCGATGGCGGAAAGTTTACGCTGCCCGCATTACCTTATGCATATGATGCTTTAGAACCACATATTGATAAACTAACGATGGAGATCCATCACAGCAAACACCATCAGGCATATGTAGATAATCTGAATAAAGCCATATTAGCTTATGACGGAAATCTTTTGGAAGGAGCGGGAGCAACATTCGATACTATTTTTGACAAAATAGCAAAATTACCTGCAGCCTTACACAATAATGCTGGCGGGCACTACAACCATTCTCTTTTCTGGAGCATGATGAAACCAAATGGAGGAGGTGAACCTAAAGGGAAATTAGCAGATGCCATTAAATTATCTTTTGGTTCATTGGATGAATTCAAAAAGCAATTTGCCGATGCCGGAATGAAGCGTTTTGGCTCAGGCTGGGCATGGCTTGTAAAAACGAAAGAAGGGAAATTGGTGATCACCTCAACAGCCAATCAGGATAATCCATTGATGAATTTAGATTCTGTTGAAATAAAGGGGACTCCTATTTTAACCATAGATGTATGGGAACATGCCTACTATCTAAAAAATCAAAACCGCAGAGTAGAATATATTGCTTCCTGGTGGAATGTGGTGAATTGGGAAACTGCTGAAGGGTTATTTGTTGCTACGAAATAAAAAAATATTCGATTTAAAAATTTCAAATTCCAGATTTTAAAACGTGAAATCTGGAATTTGAAATTTTTCTTTTTACACCAACGCAATATCAAACTGTACAAGATCTACAAACTCCTGTACTCTGCTATCCACTTCTGCGTTTGTTAAGTCAACCAAATTTTCTGTTCCAAATTTTTCAACACAAAAAGATGCTGTTGCAGAACCAAAAATGATCGCACGTTTCATATTTTCAAAAGAAATATCTTTTGTCTCCGCGATATAACCGATAAATCCGCCAGCAAAACTATCTCCTGCACCTGTCGGGTCAAATACATCTTCTAAAGGCAATGCCGGAGCAAAAAACACTTGTTTCTTATCAAATAACAAAGCACCGTGCTCACCCTTTTTAATGATCAGGTATTTCGGACCCATCACCAATATCTTTTGTGCCGCTTTCACTAATGAATATTCACCGGAAAGCTGACGCGCTTCCCCGTCATTGATCACTAATACATCCACCATTGCAATTGTAGCCAACAGATCAGGCATAGCAATGTCCATCCAAAAATTCATTGTATCCAAAACAATTAATTTCGGACGGTTTTTTAATTGTAAGATAACTTGTTGCTGAATTTTTGGAACGAGGTTCCCTAACATTAAAAATTCACAATCTTGATATGCATCCGGAACAATAGGATCAAATGTTTCAAGAACGTTTAATTCTGTAGTAAGTGTATCACGGGTATTCATATCATTATGATATTTACCTGCCCAAAAAAAAGTTTTCTCATTTTTTTTGATCTGCAACCCTTCAGTATTAACTTGATGCTTGTTCAGCATTTCAATGTGTTCGGCAGGAAAATCTCCACCAACAACAGAAACCAAGTTAATGTTTTTTGTAAAATAAGATGCTGCTAATGAAATGTATGTGGCAGCACCACCTAAAATTTTATCGGTTTTCCCGAAAGGTGTTTCAATCGCATCAAAAGCCACTGTTCCTACTACTAATAAACTCATATTTTCGATTTTTTTAAATATTTCGGGCAAATATATTGCATATTTGCTTTGAACATGCTAATATTGCACTCCTTTTTCAAAAGGATTATTAACCAGGGACAATAAATTCCCTCTTAGCTCAGCTGGTTAGAGCATCTGACTGTTAATCAGAGGGTCGCTGGTTCAAGTCCAGCAGAGGGAGCAAAAAGAAACCTTACAGCTATTAAGTTGTAAGGTTTTTTGTTATTTAGGCCTCTGC
>CANJPX010000034.1 GCA_947476185.1 Bacteroidota bacterium | reverse complement strand
ATATGAGCATCCGAAAGCTGATTTCATTATAAAAAAAGTGAAAGAGGAATTTGCTGTTGATGCGAATAAAACTATAATAGCGCTTCGGGCAAAAGATTTTAAAAACAGAATGGAATGCGAACAATTGATCAAAGAATTAAGCACAACTCTTAACGCCACAAAATTTGCTTTACATGATCTTGAAACATTTGTAAAGCTGGATGAGTTAAGTGTAATGCAAGAAAAATAATAAAATAATAAGTTTTGAAAAGTATAGATTTTAAACGTAAAGATTCAGTTATCCGTGTAGTTAACGAAGATGCCAAAAGGCCTAAACGCAATTGGGATAGAGTGATTTATATTGTTTTTTTGTCGCTTGTTTTCCTTTTTTTAGGGTATTATGCCATCAATAAAACATTTTTTATTAAAGCGGATGGACAAGTTCTGTTTGAAAACGTTAGTATTCGTTTAACAGATGATTGCAGGATCATAGGATTTCAAAAAGAAGAAGGAGATACTGTTAAAGTGGGCGATTCTTTATTCACTTATACTTTGGATAAAGATAATTTATGGGGTAACCTTTCATTATCTGGTGGAATCACTGCTACCAGCTACGACAATGAGTGGGATTGGATCGAAAAAGAAAAATATGCCTTGATGAAAAAGGTAGCATTAAACAAAATTGATATTACAGAATCCGGTGCGCTAATCGCCAGCTACAAGACAGAGATCCAACGTTTGCAAAATGAAGTAGTTTTAGATGTATTACCTAAAAACAGATTGGAATATGTTCAGAACGAAATTTTACGATTAAATACTGCTATTTCTAAATTGACAAGTGAGAATAATCAGTTGTATGGTTTGTTAAAACAATTGAATAGTATGATCAAAGCTCCTCGTGTTAAAAGTATAAAGAGTGGCTCTATTGGTGGAGGAGGTAATGGCAATAATGATGAAAATGCTGTAAAGATTTTTTATTCCCCAATCGATGGAACGGTTACCCGCATTTATACACATCAGTATGAAGTGGCTTTAAAATCAGAACAAATTATGGCCATTCACAAAAACACTCCGATGTATGTGAAAGGATTTTTTGAGCAAGAAGACTTGAATTATTTTAAAGAAGGAGATATGGTAAATATTGAATTCCCCGATGGAACAGACAGTAAAGGTATAATCAAACGATTCTATTATGCTACTTATCCGCTTCCTGATGAATTTCAAAAACGCTATGAACCAACAACAAGAACAATTGCGGCTGACATTTATCCGGTTTCGGAACAAGAATATTCACATTGGAGAGCGTTTTATAAGATGAGCGTTACTGTTACAAAGTTTAAGTACTAAAATAAAATTTTGCAATGAAATTCGATAACATAGAAATAAAAGACAATAAGATTGAATACGAAAACTTATTGTTTTATACGATCGACAGTAACTCCAGCCTGAAAATTGAACATTTGATGGGTTACGATGCTATTATCGTGGATGCCAGAGATGCTGAGTTTGCACGATTTATTATCAAAAGAATACGCACTCATTACAATCCTGAATTTTATCTGAAACCGATCTTTTTGATCAATCATAAAGAATCCAAAGATCCATTTTTAAATTATTTGCATGATGGTATTGTCTATTCATACGATCAGATAAAAGAGATCTCAGAAGTTGTAAAGCAAATATTTTTCAAAACAACACAGCTCGATTATCAGATCATATCCTCATTTGAAGCACAGACAATGAAAAAGGTGTTGAATTTTATGTTCACACGTGACCTCAAAACACTAAAGCCTCATGTCGATGTAAGCTCAATTATCGGATATACATATCCTGAAATATCGGTTCATTTTGACGATGCTGAAGAATCGCAAGTGCTGGAAATTTTTGAATGGGCTGAAAGGGAAGGTTTGATATGGCCTGATTTCATGGAACGCATTTATTTATGTAATCTTTGCAGTAGCGGATTCCTGAGTTATCGCGAGGTTTGTCCGCATTGTAATTCATCCAATTCTAAATCAGAAGATCTAGTACATCATTTTCCATGTGCTTATATCGGACCACTTTCGGATTATAAAAATTCAATTGATAATACTTTAACATGCCCAAAATGTAACAAAGGCCTACGTCATATTGGTGTTGATTATGATAAGCCTTCCATTATCCATCATTGCAATAGTTGTGATAATAATTTCCAGGATTTCTTTGTGAAAGCAAAATGTATTTCCTGCTCACAGGATGTTGAAGTGCAATATTTGATTCCAAAATCAATAAACATTTACAAACTGACTAAAAAGGGGAGAGCAGCTGCTACCAATGGTTTTTTATCGTCAGGACAAGAGATAGAAGATATTTTCGGCACAATAAATATGGCAACATTTAAGATAATGTTGCATTATGAATTGGAGCGTATAAAAGCAAATTCATCGCAAAAGACAAGTATTGCGATAATTAATTTAGAGAACATTTTTGAACTCTATAATAAGATCGGTAAAAAAGCAGAGAAGAAATTATTAGAAGACCTTGTGCATATGATCCGCGAAAACATTCATCCTGCAGATTTTATTGCTTTTGAAAATTCTTCAACATTATATTTAGGGTTGATAAATTCTGATACAATGAAAGCTGAACAACAGCTCATGAGCTTGAGTATCCTCATCGAGAAGGTTATAAAAAACAATTTTGATGGCTTTGATGTAAAAGTGCTTTCTAAAGGAAAGATATTGCATTCACACACAAAAGCCGAGATCCAGTTACAAGAATTAACCAAAGATCTATTTGATTAATGCGTTATATTGATGAGCTTTATAACTACGCAACTGCTGTTGATGCTGCAAAGTTCTTCCGCATGTTCTGGTTTTTTTTCGTCTTTGAATTTTTCCGTTTCTTTCTTATCGAGATCACGACTCTTGTTTTATGGAAATTCACCGGCTTTTTTCGCAAAAAAAGAATAGCTGATGCCCGCTTGACATTGTGGGAAAAACAACCTTTCATTTCTATCATTGTCCCCGGGAAAAATGAAGGTCAGAATATTTATAAATTAGCAAACTCTTTAAAAGAACAAACCTATCAAAATTTTGAATTGATTGTTATAGATGATGGTTCAGATGATGCGACCCCGGAAATATGCAGAAGCTTAAAAAAGAGCGGATTCATTGATACTTATTTAAGGAATGAAGTTCGGGGTGGAAAAGCTTCTGCCGCAAACCTGGGATTACGTTATTCTCGCGGTCAATTTGTTATTCATTTGGATGCAGATTGTTCCTACGACAGAGATGCGATCGAAAATATTCTTGTGCCATTTTATTACGATTTAAATATCGGAGCAATTGGCGGGAATGTGCAAGTAAGAAATTATAAGGAAAGTTTATGTGCGACACTGCAAGCAATCGAATATATGGATACAATTTCAGTCGGGAGGATCGCATCCAGTGAATTGGGGATTTATCGCGTTATTTCGGGTGCTTTCGGAGCATTTAAAAAAGAAGCACTCGACAGGCTAGGCGGTTGGGATATTGGTCCTGGATTGGATGGAGACATTACTGTAAAGATCAGAAAACTAGGATATAAGATCCATTTTGAACCTTCAGCAGTTTGCCAAACAAGTGTTCCTAACACATTCAAGAAACTTATAAAACAACGATTGCGTTGGGATAAATCACTCATCCGTTTCCGTTTACGTAAACACCGCGATGTATTTTTCCCAAATGATTCATTCCGCTGGTCAAACTTTATTTCTTTTGTTGAGAATATCACCTATAATTTAATTTTGAATATCAAATGGTATTTCTATTTGGCCGACATGATCATAAATTTCGGATCACAATTGTTTTTCATTGTTCCAATGAACATTATGCTTTACACGGCAAATAATGTTTTCAAGTTTCTTGTATTCTCTCCTTTCCGAGATCGTAAAAATGAATCTGTTACCTACTTTTTAATTTATTTACCCTTGATGGTATTTTACTTTGGCTACTTCCTCCGTATTGTAAGAACTACTGCATATATACAAGAACTTTTCTTTAAAACATCTTATAAGGATAATTGGAATCCCGCTAAATCTTCGCGGCATGCAAAAGCCTTGAAACTATAATTTTCAATAAAATTAGCGATCTTGTTTTTGTATTTTTTAAGATAAAAAAATATTGTATTTTTAATATTATAACTATCATTACAGAGTTGATACTAATTATGTTTGTGCGAAAAAAGATTTTTCTGATTATTCTTTTGTTCTTGCCTTTTTTCAATCAAGCACAAACTCTTTCTGCACCATCATTTTCACATCCTGCTGGCTATTATTCAGATTCAATTTTTGTGACCATTTCATCTCCCGATGCTGGTGTAACAATTCATTATACATTAAACGGAAATGAACCGACAATTTCTTCAGCCGTTTATTCCACTCCAATCTTAATAAAGAATAGGACAGGTCAGGCAAATTCATTTTCAATGATCCCAACAAACCCCTCATTTACATATCCTATAAATGGTTACGATTCTGCTCGTGCAAATACAAGGGGATGGCTTGCTCCTTATGCAGAAGTTAATAAATCTACTGTGCTGAAAGCAAAAGCATTCAAAACAGGTTACCTTTCAAGCAAAACAATTGTTGCAAATTATTTTATCGATGCTTTATTAAGCACTAAATATTCCATGCCCGTTGTTTCAATAAGTACCGACAGTGCAAATTTCTTTTCAGATACCACAGGAATTTATGTTTATGGGATCGATACAGTTAATGAAGGAAACTATTCTGTTGATGCTGAAGAGCGGATTGTAAACATTCAATTGTTCGGAACGGATGGAAGCTTAAAATTATCTCAATATTGCGGGGTCAGAGAGCATGGAGGAGGAGGAAGACATGCTCCGCAAAAATCATTGATGTTTATCTCTCGGAGATCGATAGATAAAGATTCCTTCGGATATCAATTTTTTTATGACAAGAACACCAATGTCTTTAAGAGTTTTTTATTGCGAAACAGCGGTCACCGTCCTGATTGTTTTCCAAGAGACGACCTTGCTGGACAAATGGTACAAAACATGGACTTTGAAGTGCAGCATTCATCGCAAGTAATTGTTTTTATTAACGGGGAATATTGGGGGATTCAAACTATCAAAGATATATTCGATGAAAATTATATCGCAAATAAATATCATTGTAACACTTCAGATGTGGTTGTTTTGGAATTGAGTGGAGCTTTAGATGATGGAGCACCTTCGGATAATATTCACTATTTAAATATGCGGGATTTTGCCGTAAACAATGATATGACAAATCCATCAAATTTTAACTATATCAAAACATTGATAGATGTTGATAATTATATCGATTATGAAACATCAGAAATTTATTTTGGGAATGGAGACTGGCCAAATAATAATATAAAATTCTGGAGGTATAAAACCCCGTATTACGATCCAAATGCTGGAGTAAATCGTGATGGTCGTTGGCGATGGATGATGTATGATCTGGATGCCGGGTTTGGTGGTGATTGTAGTGGCGTTTATCCGAATTACAATTCATTGAGCGTTGCAATTTCGACAACTGGAGGGAATTCAACTCTTCTTTTAAGAGCTTTGATGGTCAATGCTGATTTTAAGTATCAATTTATAAACAGGTGTGCAGATCTGTTGAATACTGAATTTTTACCGTCAAGGATCTCTGCTATTGCAAATAATCTGGATGCAGAATTAAGTTTAGAAATGCCTGACCATGTGAACAGATGGAGGTACCCTTCTGTTTCAACAACGCTTGCGTCAAGAGCATCGGAAGTACCCTCACTAACAAAATGGAATACGATAAATACTGATCTCTTGGATTTTATAAATAAACGTCCGGCAAAGATCCTTAAACATTACATGAATAATTTTATTTTGGCTGATACAATCGATGTTATTGTCAACGTATCAGACACATTGGCCGGAAGAGTTAAGTTGAGCACGCTTATCATAGATAATAACACAATCGGGATAACTGGCTCGCCTTATCCTTGGAAAGGGAAATATTTTACCTCGATACCTGTTCCTTTAAAGGCCATAGCCCGTCCGGGTTACAGGTTTATGAATTGGCTTAACACTTTGATCACAAATCCCGATACTGTTGTTTACTTAAATAGCGACACTTCTTTTACTGCGGTATTTTCTGTCGACACAACATTTAAACCTATTCATTATTTATATCTGAATGAATTAGTGGCCCGAAACACAAACTATGCTGATGAATACGGTGAAAAAGATGATTGGTTTGAGATCTATAATCCAAATAATTTTCAAGTAGATATTGACGGATATTACGTAACAGATTCTTTGTCTAACAAAATAAAATATCGTTTTGCAAGCGGAAAGACAAAAACAATCATTCCGGCAAAAGGTTTTTTATTACTTTGGGCGGATCAGCAATTGGAGCAAGGTATTAATCATGTTGATTTTAAATTATCATCCTCGGGTGAAGCACTCGCATTAATATTACCTGATGGAAAAACAACAGTAGACTCAATTGTTTATTCTTCACAAAATCCAAATCATTCATGGGGTAGACAAAAAGATGGGGATTCAACCTGGATATTTTTTAATTTTCCTACTCCTGGAAGATCAAATCATGAAACAACTGTTATTGACGAGTCTCAACCCTTAAGCGTATATCCGAATCCTGCAAAGAATTTTGACAAATTATATTTTAATAAACCTATTTCATTTAATCTATATAATTCGCTTGGTCAAAAAATTATGACTGTAGAAAAAGCTATGTTTATTGAAACTGCAACTCTTCAGCCCGGAGTTTATATTATAAAAACCTGCATCGGTGAGACCGTGAAGTGGGTTAGATTGTAATTTATTTATAGATCAGGAAAATTGTAGGACGTTTCGCAATATCAGGTATTTGCTTTTTCCACTCACCAATACTTTTTGTTTTAATAAATTCTGTAGCAAGTGTAATATCACAGGCAATACATAGTCTTGTTTTGCTATCACAATTCGACAATACATCATCCAGGATATGCATATTTCGGTAAGGCGTCTCAATAAACAATTGTGTTTGACTTTTTTGGTGTGCCGTTTTTTCTAACTCTTTTATTTTTTTTATTCGTTCGCCTCTTTCTTTAGGAAGATATCCATTAAAAGTAAAACTTTGACCGTTAAAGCCTGAAGCCATCAAGGCCAATAAAATAGAAGAAGGGCCAACCAATGGTACAACCTTAATATTATTCGCATGTGCTAACCTAACAACTTCGGAGCCGGGATCAGCTACACCCGGACAACCAGCTTCAGATATAACACCAATATTTTTTCCCAAGGAGATCGATTTCAGATAACTCGAAAGATCAACAGAACCAGTGTGCTGGTTTAGTGGATGTAATATAATTTCCTGCAGCGGTTTAACTATTCCTATTTTTTTTAGGTAATGTCTTGCTGTTTTCTCATTCTCAACTATATATTCATCAATAGTATTGATGATCTGATTGATCTTAATTGGAATTACATCAGCCGTTTCGGCAGTTTCGCCAAGTGTTGTTGGTATTAAATAAAGTATTCCTTTAGGGTTCATAGTAATATATATAATTTAACATTTTTCAGATCAAATAGATCTTATAATTTCATCACATGCTTTATCGAGCAATATAAATACATTTTCAAATCCTTGTTCACCACCGAAATAGGGGTCGGGTACAGACATATTAGAATTCGGATAAACGCAATTTAAAATGAGTTCCACTTTTTTTTTATCTCCTTCATTTCTTGCCAGGGAAATAACATCCGAATAATTTGAACTATCCATAACAAAAATACGATCGAAATTATCATAGTCTCCACTTGAAAATTGCCTAGCTTTCAGTTGTGAAATATCAACACCATGCGCCAAGGCATTGGAAACAGTTCGTCTGTCGGGATGATCACCAATGTGGTAATTTGAAGTGCCTGCAGAATCAATATAAATAGATAGATTCTTCTTCTCCGACTTTTCTCTCAAAATACCTTCAGCAAGAGGTGAGCGACAAATATTACCCAGGCAAACCATTAAAATTTTAGTCATGGAACAATTAATCTTTTAGCGGTTTAAATTTTAGAATATAATACGTCCCCGGCTTTTCAATTCTCTCAATACTTCCATTTAGCTGGCTGGACAAAATTTTAATTAGTTCTAAACCTAAGGTTGAATTATCAGAATCAAGCAATTTTTGGTCATATCCCACACCGTTGTCGCCAATGATGATTGTATATTCATCCGACAGATTTGATTTATGCAATTCAATTTCAATCTGACCATTTTCAACATTATGAAAAGCATATTTAAATGCATTGGAGATAATTTCATTCAATAATAAACCCAAAGGTATGATGGTATTCAAATTAAAATGCTGAACCTCCAAATCTAGCTTTAAATTTATTTCTTTATTAATGCTGTATGTTTCTATCAAATTTTCTACAAGCATATGAATGTATTCTTTCACATTGATATTGCCATAATCAGTTGATTTATATAGCTTTTCGTGGACAAGTGAGATCGTTCTGATCCGGTTCCTGATCTCACTAAAGAATTCAGAGACCTTTGGATCGTTCACATAATCAGATTGAATATTAATTAAGCTATTGATAATTTGCAAATTATTTTTCACACGATGATGAACCTCTTTCAATAGAATTTCATTTTCATCTCTTTTTTTGATTATTTCTGCCGTCCGTTGTTTTATGATCTTTTCTAATCGTTCGAGATAAAGTTCCTGTTTGACCTTTCTGAATTTATTGTACCAGTATATTCCACAACAAATTACTACAAAGCAAAGAGACATGAACCACCAGCTTGTCCAAAATGGTGCTTTTATTTCAAATGAAAACTCTTCAGGTTTCAACGTTTCTATTCCGGCTTTGCTAAGGGCTTTGACCAAAAACCGATATTTCCCGGGAGGTAAGTTAGAGTAGGTGGTAGAACTTAATTTATCATAGGGACTCCATTCTTTATCGAATCCTTCCAACTTAAAACTATATTTTATATTCTCAGGAAATGTTTTACTGATACCAACAAAATCAAATGTTAAATGATTTTCATCGTGCGCTAATTTAAGTTTTAGAGGTAAATTATACCATTGTGATAAAGTGTCTGAATATTTTTTCCAATCAACATCATCGTAAAATAATTTAATTTTAGTAATATTAAGTGATGGAATTTCAGGTTTCCTTATCAGCTCCTCTTTAGGGTCAAATTTAATTGCCCCCTTTATTGTTCCAAACCACAAACATCCATTTTGATCAATGCAAGTCGCTCTCGAATTACATTCGATACCTTTAAATCCTTCGTCCTTACCATAGTTAAGAATAGATTCAATTTCACCCTTTTCATTCAAAGAAATTTTATCCAATCCTTTATTAGTACCAACCCAAATATTTCCATAGTTATCTGTATTAATTAAATATACCGTACCTGATGCCAATCCTTCTTTTGTACTGTAGCTAATAAATTTATTGCCATCGAATCGTGCAACACAATTGTCTGTACCGACCCAAATTGTGCCAAATTTATCCACGACCATACTACCTGCATATGAATTACATAATCCGTCACTAGTAGTATAACGTTTAGTTATTTTTTCATCACTGTAAACGAAAATGCCTCCTCCAGTACCGATCCATATCTTTCCGCTTTTGTCTTGGATAAATGAATACACATTTTCATTTCCTAATCCTTCTTTTGTATCAAGCAGCTTGACTTCCTTACCATTATAAATAAATGCATAATGGCCTCTTGTTCCGATCCAGATATTTCCAATTTTATCTTCAAATATTGCGCGGATATTTTTGCATCCCGGAATATTTATCGGATGAAAAGATCCATCATACTTTGTCAGCCCTTTTGTTGTTCCTATCCAAACATTTCCTTTAGAATCACAAAAAATACTTCTTGCTTCGACTTCTCCGATCTTGCTGGATTTTGAAATATTTTCTACAGAATTTCCGTTGTACTTATAGATACCATGCAAACTAGTTCCTATCCATATGTTCCCTTTTTTATCGGCACAAATAGTGAAAATATCTTTTTCGCGAAATCCTTCAAGGTTATCAAAATAAGTGAAGGCCTGATTTGTGAATTTCACCAAGCCACCACCACTGGTTCCAAACCATATATTGCCTGATCGATCTTCAAAAATATTACTTGCGTTATCAACTGGCATTCCATTTGTTTGATTGAAATTCGTCAACTGGTTTGCCGAAAATTTATAAACACCTTTGTTTTGTGTAGCAACCCAAAATTGATTTTTATGGTCAAAATGAATGGAGTTTATTTTAGTGTCAAATGGAATTGGAATTGAATCGATTTTATTCGCTTTAACCTGATAGTGGGAGGGACCCACTATTTTGATTTTATAAATATTAAATTCATTTTCTACAGCCCAGATATTTCCATCAATATCTTCGGTCAAGGCAGTAATATCTGAATTGCTGATATACTCCATATCATTTACCCTAAGCAATGTTTCATTTTTTAAAACCAATAAGCCTCTATTGGTTCCGATCCAAATAATATTTCTGCTATCTTTTTTAAAACAGTTGACAATAAAATATTTAGTAGTATCGCCTTTGATTGGAAAAGTTTCAAATTTCTTTTCCGAATACTTTACGATCTGATTGTCCTTGCCAATGATAGTGTTGTTGTTATCATCCGTTGCAATGAACTTTATGCGACTTGTTGAAAACTGTTTATTTCCAGATTCAATTTGTGAAAATTGCAGACCATTAAATTTACATAAAGCTCCGTTTTGGTTTCCGATCATTATTTCATGATCATTATTTTCAGATACGGATGAAATAATCTGACCGCATAATCCGTCTTTCTCTTCATATGTTTTAAATTCTTTCCCATCAAATCGACATAATCCACCACCGGATGTTCCTATCCACAAATAACCTCTGCTATCCTCATAAATGCAATTGATCTCAGACTGAGATAATCCGTCATCCAATGAATAGTTTCTGAAATTAAATAATTGGGCATTAGTCTGAAGAGAAAATAATAAAGAGAAAAAAGCGAGCAAATAAAAATAATGATATTTATGAAGTCGTGCGATTTTCATATTTCAAAATGTTTAAAACAAAAATAGGAATCAGTTTACCTGATTCCTATTTTTTAATTAGTGAGTTTTGAACTTTTATTGAATGCTTATTTTCTTGTTAAGTTCGTCAATATAGTTTTTAAATCGTTTGTCGGTATCCATCAGGTTGTTTACTGTTCGGCAAGCATGCAAAACTGTAGCATGGTCTTTCCCGCCACAATGTAATCCAATTGTTGCAAGTGATGATTTTGTCATACTTTTTGCAAAATACATTGCTATTTGACGAGCTTGTACAACTTCACGTTTACGGGTTTTTGATTTCAATAACTCGATAGGAAGGTCAAAATAATCGCAAACAACTTTTTGTATATAATCTATCGATACTTCGCGAGCAGTATTCTTCACGAATTTGTCGATCATTTGTTTTGCAAGCTCTAATGTAATCGCTTTTTTATTCATTGACGACTGAGCCAACAAAGAAATAAGTGCACCCTCAAGTTCACGAACGTTAGTTGTGATACTATATGCTAAATATTCAATTACTTCTTTCGGAAGATCTAAGCCGTCAGCATATACTTTTTTCTCAAGGATAGCAATACGGGTCTCTAAACCAGGCGTTTGAAGATCTGCAGCTAAGCCCCATTTGAAACGGGATAATAATCGTTGTTCAAACCCTTGTAATTCAACAGGTGCTTTATCAGCTGTTAAAACTAATTGTTTACCTGTTTGGTGTAAGTGATTGAAAATGTGAAAGAATACATCTTGCGTTTTTTCTTTTCCTGCAAAATATTGAACATCATCAATGATCAAAACATCGATCATTTGATAGAAATGAATAAAATCATTTTGATTATTATTTCTAACCGAGTCGATATATTGTTGCGTGAATTTTTCAGAAGATACGTACAGAACAGTTTTATTCGGAAATTCATTTTTGATCTGAATTCCAATTGCATGCGCTAAATGTGTTTTTCCTAAACCAACACCACCATAGATCAATAATGGATTAAATGCTGTTCCTCCTGGTTTGTTGGCAACTGCAAATCCCGCAGAGCGAGCTAATCTGTTGCAATCTCCTTCAACCAAATTTTCAAATGAATAATTAGAATTTAATTGAGATTCAACATTCACCTTTTTCAATCCCGGAATAATAAACGGATTCCGAATGCTGTTTTGATTCAAATCAATAGGCATAGAAACTGAAGGATTTTTAAGCTCTTTTTTATTATTAGTTGGAATTTTTACTGTATATGGTTTTGAATTATTATAGCTGTTCTCCATAATAATACTATACTCCAGGCGCCCTTCAACACCTAATTCTTTTTTGATCGTTTTCTTTAATAAGGTTATATAATGTTCTTCTAACCATTCGTAGAAAAACTGACTTGGAACTTGAATTGTTAAAACGTTAGAGCTTAACTTAATTGGTTTAATTGGTTCGAACCATGTTTTAAAACTTTGTGAACTTACATTGTCTTTTATTATCCCCAGACAACTCTCCCATACTTTTGTAAATGCTTTCTCCATTATAAATCCGTAATTATATATGTTGATTTTATGTGTAGTCTCGCTTAAATCCCCTATTTCTAGGTATTGCGGTGTAAATATATATAACTTTACCTAAGTTACCTCATTTATTATGAAAAAAAAGTTAAAATATTTTCAGATTTCTATTGACTTATTCGAAATTTTTATAGAGTACCCTTCCGCAACCATTTTTTTTCTTTTTCGCTCGAAAATATAATCAATTCTGCCAAGTTTAATTCCGGCCCATCCAACTTGTGCAACCAGCACTTCTTTGTCATCACTATTCTTGCAAGATACTGGTGTATCAAGGAATGTGTGAGTATGAGCCCCTAGGATCACATTAATATTTTTCGACCGTTTAGCAAGTTCCATATCACTGATCTTTTTACTTTCATACTTGTATCCAAGATGAGACAAACAAATTACAAGGTCACATTTTTGATCGTTTTTCAGGTAATGGGAGGCTTCTGCAGCCTTTTCCAAAGGATCGAGGTATTTTGTATTTCCGGACATACGTTTATCTACCAACCCTTCTAACTCAATACCTAAGCCAAAAACACCAATCTTAATTCCACCTTTTTCATAGATCTTATGAGGTATGGTCTTGCCAGCAATCGGAGTGTCCGAAAAATCATAATTGCAATTAATGAACGGGAAACTGGCATTAGGCAATTGTTTTAACAGACCATCAAGACCATTATCAAAATCATGATTTCCTATTGTAGAAGCATCATATTGCATCATACTCATTAACTTTAATTCTAATTCACCACCATACATATTAAAGTAGGGTGTGCCTTGAAAAACATCTCCTACATCAAAAAGCAAAACATTTTTTTCTTCGTTCCTGATCTTTTTTATCAAAGCAGCTCTTCTCACAACTCCTCCTAATCCGGCATATTTAGGATCATTATCAGGAAAAGGGTCAATATGACTATGGACATCATTTGTATGGAGAATGGTAATTTTTACCATTTCCGTTTTTGCAAGAACTTCATTTGGGATAGAATTAAATGCAATAATTCCGGCACCGGCAAATGCTGTCTTTTTTAGAAACTCTCTTCTGCTATTCATATTTGATCCTTTCATCTAATTCAACTTTTATCGTTTTGCCTTTTTTAGTTTCATCCTTTATATAATCAATTATTGCATCCCGTAATTTATAATTCAAGGTATCTACCTTAATAGGAGATGAAAAAAAATTATATTTATCTCCTCCGGCAGCTAAATAATCAGAAGTAACAACCTTATAACTTTTGGAGACATCGAAATCTTTTCCACCAATCTTTAATTCAGTAATTTTTTTTCCTTTTGCTTTTACAGTAGCTCCGGAAAAGGGTGCTCCATTATTTTCGACCAGACCATCAAAAAGAAGTTTCATTTTTTCACCACTTATTGTAAGGACGACAATCGCATTTTCAAAAGGCATTAATTCAAAAACGTTTCCCAATGTAATTTTCCCTTTTGGAAGTGCATTTCTTAATCCTCCGTTATTTAATAAACATATATCAGCATTTATTTTATCGCGTGGTTGATAATATTCATTTGTCTTTTTAAGAACAGCATCGGCAGAAAAATCACCTAATGTTCCTTCAGGAGATCCTTTTATAAGTGCCTGGTCAGAAACTCCTAATACTTCATTCATGATTGAATCCATTTTTAACTTATATGGAAGTACCGTTTTTATAAAAGAGGAATCGTCAGAAGCAACAGTTTTGGAATTTAATTCCAGCATCGAGGTTTCTACCTTCTTTAATTTGGGTGTGCCGGAACAAGCCGAAAGAATGCAGAATACAATTACTGTATTTATGGAGTGGAGTAGGGATGATTTCATGAAAAGGGAACTTTTTTGTTTCAATAAAAAGTCATACAATAATAAGAATTAAAGAAGAATTATAGGCGGAAATAATAATAAAAATATTTTTTATTTTATGTGCTTTCTATTAAAAATTAACGTATTTTCAAGGAGTTAAATATTATATGTGATCTATGTATATTTCTGAAACAACTGTTAGGGTTAGGTATGCCGAAACCGATAAAATGAGTTATGTGTATTATGGTAATTACACACATTATTATGAAGTAGGAAGGGTAGAAGCATTGCGTCAACTAGGGACGAGTTATAAGGAAATGGAAGATGCCGGTATTATGATGCCGGTTTATACTTGTAATTTGAAATATTTGAAACCAGCTTTATACGATGATCTGCTCGTAATAAAAACAACCATAAAAGCATTGCCTACTGCCAGGATTGTTTTCGATTATGAAATATATAATCAAAAAGATGAATTGATAAATATTGGTACTACAACTCTTGTTTTTATAGATTCAAAAACAAATAAGCCCAGAGTAGCCCCCGACTCAATAATAAATAAACTGAAAGCGTATTTCTGATCAACAGTTCTTTAGTGATATTTGTATTTGTAAATAATTTAATCGTATATTTGCGATATATAATTATATAAGATGGCTTACAGCAAAAAAAAAGAATTTAAAAATGATGAGATCATGGCGAGTGAAATTGCTAAAGCTCTTTCTCATCCTGCCCGTGTGGCGATCATCAAATTCCTTTCTGCACAAAAATCATGCATATGCAATGATATTGTTGAGCACCTTCCTTTATCTCAATCTACCGTTTCTCAGCATCTGAAGGAGCTTAAAAATGCAGGATTGATCACAGGGGAAATTGACGGACCAAGGGTTTGTTATTGTATCGATAAAGCAAATTGGAAAAAAGCAAAAGCTATATTTAATGAATTATTCAGTATGAAATTTGAAGCCATGAAAAATAAATGTTGTTAATGCTTTGATCTATATTTTAAAATATAATATTTATGAAAATAATAATTACTATAATTCAAATAATTTCAAATGGATAAGAAACAACATTGGGAAACAGTGTTTGCCAGCAAACAGCAAAATGAGGTAAGTTGGTTTCAACCTGTTCCAAATTCAAGTATCGAATTTCTGGAATCATACAATATATCAAAGAAATCAAATATTATTGATGTCGGTTCCGGTGATTCTTTCTTCATTGATTATCTTGTAGAAAACGGATATGAAAATATATATTCTTTAGACATATCAGAGAATGCATTATTGAGATTAAAAAATAGATTAGGTTCAAAATCAGATAAAGTAAACTGGATCGTTTCTGATGTATTGGATCTAAGTGCAAATGTCCAATTTGATTACTGGCATGACAGAGCGGCCTTCCACTTTTTATCAGATCCGGATGATGTAAATAAATATATATCAATTACGAAGGACTACATTTCAACCAATGGGAAAATGATGGTTGCTACATTTTCTGATTCGGGTCCTTTAAAGTGTAGCGGCTTAAATATCAAACAATATTCCAAGGATGAATTGAATAATAAATTTTCTCAATTCTATACTAAAATAAAATGTGTTGATGAAACACATATTACCCCATTTAACACAAATCAAAATTTCACTTATTGTAGTTTCAAAAAAAAATAAATTATGTCAGCAAACAATTGTACTCCAGCCTACGAACGCAAACGCCTTGGATTTCTCGACCGATATTTAACCTTGTGGATATTCTCTGCTATGGCAATTGGTGTTGCAGTCGGCTTTTTTATTCCATCAACAGCAACTTTAATAAATTCCATGTCTAGTGGAACAACCAATATACCGCTCGCGATCGGATTGATATTAATGATGTACCCACCACTTGCAAAAGTTCGTTACGAAAAGATCCCTCAACTTTTTAAAAATGTAAAACTTGTGCTGATGTCAATATTCATAACCTGGGTAATTGCACCATTATTTATGTTCATACTTTCCTATATTTTTTTAAAAGATCATCCGGAATATATGACAGGATTAATTCTGATCGGTATTGCACCTTGTATTGCAATGGTAATTGTATGGAATGAATTAGCTGAAGGTAACCGGGAATACATTGCTGGGTTGGTTGGTCTAAACAGCATTCTTCAGGTTTTATTGTATTCTGGATATTCGTATTTCTACCTGACATATGTTCCAAAAATAGTAGGAATGAAAAGTTTCGAAGTTTCAATATCTATTTCACAAATTGCTGAAAGTGTATTTATTTATTTAGGTATTCCTTTTTTAGCAGGAATAATTAGCAGGTATTCTTTAATTAAATTAAAAGGGGAGGAGTGGTATCAACAAAAATTCGTTCCTTTTATTTCTCCTATCACACTTGTCGCACTTTTATTTACCATTATTTTAATGTTTAGTTTAAAAGGTGAATTGATTGTTCAGATCCCTTTAGATGTTGTTAGAATAGCGATACCATTGGTAATATATTTTACTGTAATGTTTATTATTACTTTTTTTATGGCAAAAAAACTGGGAGCAGATTATTCGACGAATACTGCATTATCCTTCACAGCTACAGGAAACAATTTTGAATTGGCTATCGCTGTAGCGATTGGTGTTTTTGGAATTAATTCAGGAGAAGCATTTGCAGGAGTGATCGGACCATTGGTAGAAGTCCCTGCCTTAATTGCATTGGTTAAATTAGCCTTTTGGTTCAGAAAAAAATATTATACAAACTAAAAATTTAAAATGAAAAACATATTATTCGTTTGTGTCGAAAATTCAAATCGGAGTCAAATGGCAGAAGCTTTCGCGAAAATACATGGGAAAGGAAAAATAAATGTATACAGTTCCGGTTCCCGTCCTTCAGGAATAATAAATCCAAAAGCGATAGCTGCGATGAAAGAAGTTGGGTACGATCTTACTACACATGATTCAAAATCACTCGAACAGATCCCTCAAATAAAATACGATTACGCAATCACAATGGGCTGTGGAGACGAATGTCCTTTTGTTGTTGCGGAACATCGTGAAGACTGGAAATTAGACGATCCAAAACATATGAATGCTGTTGATTTCAATAAAGTAAGAGATGAGATCGAGCGAAGAGTGAAAGAGCTGATAGAAAAGTTATAATTAGATAATATTCCCATCTTTCATCACTAATTTCCTATCGGCCATATTAGCCAATTCTTCGTTATGTGTAACGATGACAAAAGTTTGATTAAATTTTTCGCGCAAAGTGAAAAACAATTTGTGTAATTCTTTTGCAGAACTTGAGTCTAGATTACCAGAAGGCTCATCCGCCAAAACAACAGCTGGATTGTTGATCAATGCTCTTGCAACGGCAACACGTTGTTGCTCACCACCTGAAAGTTCACTTGGCTTGTGATGCATCCTTTCTTTCAAACCTAAAAATGTTAAAAGTTCAATAGCTTTTTCTTCCGCTTGAGATTTTGATGTCCCTGCAATAAAAGCAGGAATGCATACATTTTCAATGGCCGTAAATTCAGGGAGTAAATGATGAAATTGAAAAACAAAACCGATATTTTTATTTCTAAATTCAGCTAATTTTTTATCGTTAAATCCTGAAATTGTTGAATTGTTAATGACCAAAGATCCTTTATTTGGTTTGTCAAGGGTACCCAAAATATGCAAGAGGGTAGTTTTTCCGGCACCGGAAGCTCCTACAATAGAAATGATCTCTCCTTTATTGATATGAAGAGAAACACCTTTAAGCACTTGTAATGCTCCATATGATTTATGAATGTCCGATGCTATTATCATATTAACCTCTTTTTTTTCTGAGGTAAAGATAATCGAAATAATATAAAACTTTCAGAGAAATAGTATTCAACTGTTTCGCCTCAAAAGTCATATTAAGATCGTTAAAATATCCTTCAACTGTTTTATCTTGCTCTTCATAGATTGAATTTTTCCAAACTAAATTCAAAGAACTGCCTGGTGCAAATTGCCACTGAAAAACCATATCCACATTAAATGCGTTGAAATTAAAATCGTGATTCCCATCATAACTGATATTGTCAATTAAGTGGCCATCATCCGTTAAATTGTAAAAACTCTTATAGTGAGCTTTTGACCAATAATGGCGAGCTCTTAGGCTCAAGGATAAATTGTTTCTGAATAAATACTTAGCGGATAAAATATTTTCAACAGAAGTGATTTTTCTGACTCCAAAAATAATATTATCATTCTCATCAAAATTTACCCAACCTCTGTCACCATCATCAATATGAAAAGCAAGGTAAAGACTAAAGGATAGTTTATCGTTTGCCCTGAAGTTTGTTGATTCATTTGCACCGTAAAATGGGTTATAACCAATGGTTGGAGAAACGAGTCCGGTTGAGCCCCCATGAACATGAAAATTAAAACTCAATCGTTTTCGCCAATCCGTATTCAAACCAACATAACTGAAGAAATTCTTTGTGCGAACAAAAATCCGTCCTGGGGTACGGGCCTCATAATAATCAATTCCATCAACCGGTTCAGATTCAATTCCTAGATATGTACTGTAGTAATTTTTAAAAGCTGCATCAGCACCAAGGTGAATATTTATATTATTTCTTTTATGGGTGGTAAAATTTTCATTCTCATCAACGGATATACCCAGATGGGAATTTAAAAATAAACGATTTGGTTCAAATTGAAAAAGATTTATTCCGATTCCATTATTGATATAATTCGTTTCGTTTGTGATTCCCATACCATTATTATTGAACGTAGGGTTCATTACATTCCTATACACATCAAATTGAAATGGTCCGCTTATTTTGCTCAAGCTTAAGTGATATTTATAACCAAACAGATCTGTATACTGATTTGCAACAGTATCAGTTTTTGTAAACACGTTACTTAATGCAAGGGAGGTATTAATACCATATGTGCCTTTTTTATTTTTAAGATCAGCCCCTCCTCCTGTAACATTATTATTTCCGGCATCCATGTTTCTTGAAACGTTGGTATTAATGATATAAACACTTGAGCTGTTTTTCAATTGTTTGTCAAAAACTAAAATATTGTAATCTGAAAATGGTTCGGTCAGAATCTTTCTTTCATTTCCGGAACTATCCCTTGCAATCGCATAAGTATTATCCATTACGGCATTTAATAACCCGACACCAAGACCATCCGCTGTTCTTCCTGAAACCTTAGTGGCATTTAATAATTTTGCCTGATCAGGATTTTTAGTAATGATCTCGTTGTCATTTGTTTGGTTGTAAACATCGTAATATTTGCTTGGTCGCCTTCCGATCCTTCTTGAATAAAATAGATCTCCCTTCTGAAAAAGCTCGGTGCTTTCCTGGAAAAATGGTCGTTGCTCATCATACTGAACTTCAAAAGCACTTAAATTTTTTACAACATTATCACTTTGGACTTGAGTAAAATCCGGAAGTAAAGTTGCATCCACTGTAAAACTTTCATTTATTCCATACTTCAGATCCAGACCTCCTGTTACATTACTTGAAAAATTACTTTCACCTTCAATATTTGAAGGGTAATGGGAGGTATAAGCAGTAATATATGGAGTAAGCGATAATCTAATCGGGGCTTTGATATTTTTAATACCTTTTAAATATCCAAAATATTTCATAAAATTAGTATCTCCTTTTTTTGTCAATGCCCATTGATCAAACTTGCCGTTTCTCACAGTATTTCTGGTTATTTGAAGACCCCAGATCTGTTCATCAATATTTGCAAATCTTATAGCTGAAAAGGGGATCTTCATTTCAACACTCCAACCTTTTTCATTCGTTTTTACAGCACTTTCCCAAACGGCATTGTATAGGTTGTCTGAAAATTTACTGTCTCCTTGCAACCCGGAAGCTGTAACTATAAAAACAAAAGCATCTTGTTCTGTATTATAGGTATCAAATACTATTCTGAATTCATCAGCATTTACACCTTCATCCCGATTTCCTAGTTGCCGGCAAATGCTGTCGCATGAAGAATCATACAACATGGCACTAACGTAAATTGCTGTATTATCATAAATGATTTTGACCTCCGTTTTGTTGGCAACAGGCACCCCTGAAACAGGACTTGCTTGTGTGAAGCTGTTTGTGGAAGTCACATTCTTCCATGAATCATCGTCTAGTACTCCATCGATCTTTGGACTTTTTTCCGCTCGGGTAGCAAAATATTCTTTTCTTATCATAGATGTGTCGTTTTGAGATACAACACAAGTGGTAAAAAAAAGTAATGCAAAAGTGAAAAATAAGTAGTTCTTCATATGAATGTAAAAGTAATTTTAAATTGGATGTATCAAATGTAAATTTTACAGAAGGTTATTCGGTAGTTTTAACGGTTTTTAACTTTTTTGGAAACCTTTATTTTGCTAAAAATAACAATTTTGTTTTCTTTTTTAATTTTTTAAGGTTCTTTCAAAAATCAAATTATCTTTACAAAAAACTACAAATTGAGTCAAAATAGATCATGAGCAAAAACAATAAATTTAAAGGTACAGGGGTTGCAATTGTTACCCCTTTCAGCAAAGATAGCAGTATAGATTATAAGTCGCTCGGGAAACTCGTAGATCATATTATTAAAGGAGGCGTAGAATATATTGTTGTTTTAGGGACTACAGGCGAGTCAGTGACATTGAGTAAGGAAGAAAAACAATCTGTGGTTACACATGTTATTGAAAACGTAAACAAACGTGTTCCACTCGTCTTAGGATTAGGTGGCAACAATACGCAAGAAATAATAAGCAGCTTAAAAAAATCGTCTGACTTTAATAATATTGATGCATTACTTTCTGTTTCGCCATATTATAATAAACCGAATCAGCGTGGAATTTATCAGCATTATAAAGCCATCGCTGAAGTTTCGCCTCTGCCGATAATTTTATATAATGTTCCCGGAAGAACCGCTTCCAATATTACAGCAGAAACAACTTTAAAATTAGCTGAAGAGTTTAAAAATATAATTGCAATAAAAGAAGCTTCAGGCAATTTGGAACAATGTATGAAGATCATCAAAAATAAACCAAAAGATTTTCTTGTCATCTCCGGTGATGATATGCTTACATTGCCAATGATTGCTAGCGGTGCAGATGGTGTAATTTCAGTTGTCGCAAATGCATTTCCAAGAGATTATTCAGAAATGACCCGCCAGATTTTAGCCGGGAATGTGAAGGAATCTCAAAAGCTTCATTATAAATTAACGGATATTATAGAACAATTATTTGCAGATGGAAATCCGGCAGGGGTAAAGGCCGTTTTGGAAATGATGAAGATATGTTCTTCTACTGTTCGTTTGCCTTTGGTAAAAATCAATAAGGCTACTCAAAATGCATTGACAGAATTGGTAGAGATGTATAAATAAGATAAATTCAATCATAAAAAAAGCGCTTAGCAAAAATGCTAAGCGCTTTTTTTATAACTTTTTTTTCAATTCTAATAATAAACCATTCTTCTTACGTCTGCGATGAATTTCGAGAAACGAATTACCTGGCGGGTATAACCATATTCGTTATCATACCAAACATATAATACAATATTCTTTTTATCAGGCCCCACGATCGTAGCTTGACTGTCGAACACAGAAGAGCAAGGATTGCCGATCACATCAGTAGAAACTAATTCGTTAGAATTCATGTATTGTATTTGTTCTACCAAAGCTCCGTTCAATGCAGCATCTTTTAAAATCTCATTTACTTCGTCTTTAGTAACCTCTTTATCGATGGTCATACTTAATATTGCCAAAGAAACATTAGGGGTCGGAACACGAACAGAGTTAGCCGTAAATTTTCCGGACAATTGTGGCAATACTTTCTTTAATGCACTTTCTGCACCTGTTTCTGTAATAACCATATTTAAAGCTGCAGAGCGACCTCTTCGGTATTTCTTGTGATAGTTGTCCAATAAATTTTGGTCGTTGGTGTAGGAGTGAACCGTTTCAATATGTCCTCGGGCAATTCCTAATTTTGAATGAACCACCTGTAAAACAGGCATTATAGCGTTAGTGGTACAAGATGCAGCGGAAAAAATATCGTCTGCCTGAATATCAATTGTTTGATGATTAACTCCGTGAACCACATTCGGTATGTCTTTAGCAGGAGCAGTTAATAAAACTTTTGAAACACCTTTTGATTTCAAGTGTCTACTTAATTCAGCCTTATCTCTATAAACACCGGTGTTATCAATTAATAATGCGTTGTTTATTCCGTATTTTGTATAATCAGCATCTTCCGGATTTTTTGCATCGATCATAAAAACGGTATGTCCGTTAATGATCAAAGCTTTTTTCTCTAGGTCTTCAATGATCGTTCCAGGGAAAACTCCGTGCACAGAATCTGTTCTTAATAAGTCGGCACGTTTAGTTATTTCTTCGCTGCTATTACCGCGAGTAACAATCGCTTTTAAACGCAGTTGCTCTCCTTTACCGGCTTGTGCAATTAATTCGCGTGCAGCTAATCGCCCGATACGTCCAAAACCGAACAATACAACATCTTTTGGAGTTATATTTTGTTTTGCTCCAATGAAATCAGCTAGTTTGTTTTTTAGAAAATCTCCAACAGATATAAATTTAGGACCTTCCTGAAGTCGTTCATAAGCTAATTTTCCTATATCTAAACGGGAAGGACAGATATCCATTTTTGAAATTTCTGTTGCAATGGCTAATGTATCTTCAACAGTAATTACTTTTTTTACAATATTTTTTGCATAATGATGTAAATTCATTATTTCGCTGGTACTTCTGTCAACCAGTTGATTTCTGAAAAGAATCAACTCAATTGATTTTTCAAACCAAAGTTTTCCTGTTATTCCAATTAAATCGATTGCAGCTTTTTCGTGATTGATCCAGTCATTTAATTCTGATTCATACGTTCCTGCTTTTTTTCCTTCAGTTTTCTCCATTGTGTCAAGTTTTATAGTTTAAACGGATTATGTTTTGGGTGGTGTGTTTTTTTTTTCGGCATAAAAGTAAAATAATAACCGCACAAACTTCAGCTAAACTTATTCTTAGTTTTCAACTGAAATTTGTGCGGTTTCATAGCCTTTTCGGAAATTTTACCCTAGATATGTTTTGAGTAATTTGCTTCTTGAATTATGACGCAATCTGCGGATAGCTTTCTCTTTTATCTGACGAACGCGTTCACGGGTCAGATCGAATTTTGCTCCGATTTCTTCTAATGTTAATCCGTGATTTATTCCAATACCGAAGAACAGTCTTACAACATCGCGTTCTCTTTCTGTTAATGTAGAAAGTGAGCGCTCAATTTCACGCTGTAAAGATTCATTCATCAATTCATTATCAGCACGTGGAGAATCATGATTTATCAATACATCTAATAAACTATTTTCTTCTCCATTAACAAATGGAGCGTCCATTGATACGTGACGACCGGAAACACGCATTGTATCAGCAACCTTATCTTGAGGAAGCTCCAAAATTTCGGATAGTTCTTCTGCACTTGGTTCGCGTTCAAATTGTTGCTCCAGACGAGAATAAGCCTTATTGATCTTATTCAAAGAACCAACCTGGTTCAATGGCAAACGAACAATACGAGATTGTTCAGCTAAAGCCTGAAGAATTGACTGACGGATCCACCATACAGCATATGAAATGAATTTAAAACCTCTTGTCTCATCAAAACGTTTTGCAGCTTTAATTAATCCTAAATTTCCTTCATTAATAAGATCCGGTAAACTTAATCCCTGATTTTGATATTGTTTCGCAACAGAAACAACGAAACGCAAATTAGATTTCGTTAATTTCTCAAGTGCAGCTTGATCACCATCCCTTATTTTCTTTGCTAAAATTACTTCTTCATCAGCAGTAATCAATTCCTCGCGTCCAATTTCCTGAAGATATTTATCCAAAGAAGCACTTTCACGATTAGTAATCGATTTGGTTATTTTGAGTTGTCTCATTTACTATTTTGGTGTTAATTGTTCATTCTATTCGAGTACAAAGGTAGTCTATAACGTTCTAATAAATGCAATTATTACATCTTAAAATAACAAATGGAACTTATTGGTTGTTAGCAACTTACAATAAATTAGACTGAGTATTGCAATTGTCCTACAAAGTGGCTTTTATTGTCGATAAAATGGAATCTTGCTGTTTATAAAAAACAACCTTAAGTTTTTGACAAATCGAATTTAGAGATTTGTGAGTTTATAGATAAGGCGCATCCAATTTATTTTAGTGCAAAATGGCAATTATTATTATAATAATTAGATGATTTTTATTCACACAAAAACAGAAATATTAAACCTTTCCTTGATAATATTCCAAAATATCTTTCAAACTTGTTTCTAAGGAATATTTATTTTCCCAACCTGTATCCCTTTTTATTTTTTCGTTAGAGCCAATAATTACTTTGTTGTCATTCGGGCGAACTAAACCAGGATCTGTCTTTTGTAATACCTCGATTTCTAAAATGGCAGCCATTTTTTGTATCACCTCATTCAATGAGGTCCCTTTGCCGTTACAAATATTATAGATCTCTCCTTTTTTCCCTTTTTTAAATAAAAGATAATATGCTTCAACAACTGCTCGGACATCAACAAAATCTCTGATAATTGTGGTATCCCCTGTAGATAATTCTTTTATTGCTGACTTGTTTTCTTTCAAGGAGATCAATTGTTTAGCAAACGAAGGAATAACAAAAATGTCCTTCTGGTGCGTTCCAATGTGATTGAACGACCGTGTCATAATTATATTCATACCATAGCTATCGGTATAAACCTTTGATAACATTTCTTGAGAGACACGCGCTACAGCATATGGACTTATAGGATTTAAGATATGTTCTTCAGTAAGGTGAAGACTTCCATCTACTGCATTACCATATTCTTCCGATGAACCAATAGATAAAATCCTGCAGTTTATTCCTGATAATCTGACTGTTTCAATTAAATTTAAGAAGATATTTGTATTATTAGCAAAACTCTCAACAGGCATCCTCCAGCTTAAGGCAACACTGCTGTAGGAAGCAAGATGGAGTATGTAATTTGGCTTGAACCGTGCAATGATCTGTTCTACTGACGATTTGTTCAAAAGGTCGGCTTTTTCAAAGTTTCCTTTTACAAATGAATATTGAGAAAAATCGAAATCAGGTTCGTGAATATCAACACCCAAAACTTCTGAATTTATTTTATTGTTTTCAAGAAAATCAATAAAATGTTTGCTTACAAATCCGGAATAACCGGTAATCAAAAATTTGTCCACGTTGTCCATTTCAATAATATATGCCAAAAGTAAGCATTCGGTATTAAATATAAAACTTCAATTTTTAGGTTGTTCTATTTGCTATATTTGTTGCAAGGACTAGCAATTGAAGCGAAATAATTGAAAACGATCTGATTTATGAAGATATTACAGATTTGCAGTAAGATACCATCTCCTCCTAAGGACGGTGGTAGTATTGCAATGAATATACTTACCAGCGGATTAATTAATGCAGGCAATACAGTTCATGTATTGGCGATAAATACTCCTAAACAATTTATAAATGAAGAGGAGATCGATGTGAATTATAAAAAGTTGACATCCTATCGCTCTGTATTTATTGATACTTCGATTAACCCGTTGGATGCAATATTGAATTTATTTACATCGGAATCGTATAATATAGTTCGTTTTTACTCTAAAGATTTCGAAAAAGTGTTGGTAGAAAGGCTGCTTTCGGAGGATTATGATGTTATCCATTTGGAAACCCTATGGGTAGCTCCTTATGTGGATGTGATCAGGAATAATTCAAAAGCGAAGATTGTATTAAGATCCCAAAACGTTGAGTTCATGATATGGGAACGATTGGCAGAAGATACTGGCAATCAGTTAAAAAAAATATACCTAAAAATACTTGCAAAGCGTTTAAAGAAGTATGAATTGGGTATGTTGAATAAATACGATGCCATTGCAACGATCACTGAATTAGATTCTAAAACATTTATAAATTTAGGTTGCAAAATTCCTATTATTCATATTCCATTTGGAATTGATCTGAAAAAATATAAGATAGATACTTCCAACCTTGAGAAGCCCTCTGTATTTCATATTGGGGCGATGGATTGGCGGCCGAATGCGGATGGGATAAATTGGTTCCTGAAAAATGTATGGATGAATGTGATCGCAAAACATCCTTCAGTGAAATTGTATTTAGCCGGTAGAAATATGCCTGGGTGGATGAATGAGTTGAAGATGGACAATGTTGTTATTGAAGGTGAAGTAGCCGATTCTCATCTGTTCATAAATTCGAAGTCCATTATGATCGTACCTTTGACTTCAGGAGGCGGAATGCGGGTGAAAATTATTGAAGGGATGGCATTTGGAAAAACTATTGTTTCCACAACTGTTGGTGCGGAAGGAATTGAATATGTAAATGGAGAAAATATTCTGATAGCGAATACAGAAAATGAATTTACCCAGGCAATTCACAAATGTTTGGTAGATACCGATTTCTCTGATGGGGTAGGGAAAAAGGCTCGTGAATTGGTCGAGGCAAAATATGATAATCAACTAATCTGTGATAAACTTTCTGATTTTTATAAGAATCTATTAAATAAATGAAACTATTTGTGATTTTATCGCGTGTGCCATATCCTCTGGAAAAAGGGGATAAGCTGCGTGCATTCAACCAGATTAAAGAGTTGTCAAAAAAACATCAAATTATTTTATTCGCGTTAAACGATACAACATTAGATGAAAAAGCTGTTGTTGAATTGAAAAAATATTGTGTAGCCATTTCTGTTATTAAATTTTCGAAATTCACAATCTTCTTTAATTTACTTAGAGCTTTTTTTAATGGTAAACCAATGCAGGTGGGTTATTTTTATTTTTCGAAGGCCCAGAAAAAAATTGATGATCTTATTGCTAAACATAAGCCCGATCATATCTATTGCCAATTGATACGTACAGCAGAATATGTAAAAAAATATCCGCATATCCCGAAAACATTGGATTATATGGATGTATTCTCAAAGGGGATGGAACGAAGAAAATTAAGCGATCCATTTTATATGAAACCTTTTTTGGCTTTTGAATATAGGCGATTACTGAAATATGAAAACAAAGTGTTCGGCTATTTTACAACTAAAACTATAATTACCGAGCAGGATAAGAATTTCATTCCCCATCCAATGAAAAAAGATATTGTTGTCGTCCCAAATGGCGTTGATACTTCTTATTTTAAACCGATAGTTCATAAAAAGGAATTTGAATTATTATTCAATGGAAATATGAACTATCCTCCAAATATTGAAAGTGTTGAATATTTGGTAGAAAAAGTAATGCCGTTTGTCTGGAATAAATTACCGAATACACGTTTGCTGATCTCTGGGGCGTCGCCTCACAAATCTGTGTTGGAGCTTGCTTCCAAAAATGTCGTCGTGTCAGGTTGGGTAGATGATATCAGAATAAATTTCGCTAAATCGAAAATCTTAGTGGCTCCAATGCAAATTAGTATTGGTTTGCAGAATAAATTATTGGAAGCAATGGCAATGCAGTTACCGTGCATCACATCCTCTTTAGCAAACAATGCATTAGGAGCAAAACCGAATGAACAAATTTTAGTTGCTGACACACCCGAACAATATGCCCGGCATATCATCGATCTTTTGCAAAATGAAACAAAGGCAAAACAAATTGCTATGAATGGCTATCAATTTGTTATCAATAAGTTCAATTGGCAAAGTACGACCGCCATTTTAGAAAATTTAATTTCAGGGAAATAGCCCTCTTTTGGATTGATATTTAAAGATTCTTCGAGTATCGCTAATGAAATATAAATTGTTTTATTTTGACTCTGGAAGCATAGGAAAGTGCTATTGAAATAATAAAGGATATTTATTTATGAAAATATTAGTGCTAGATAATTACGACAGTTTTACATATAATCTCGTGCATTACCTTGAAAAAGTAAGCGATGCAGAAATTGAAGTGCATCGTAATGATAAGATTCCTATTAATGATGTGGATCGTTTTGATAAGATCGTTCTTTCTCCAGGCCCTGGGATTCCTTCTGAAGCCGGAATTTTGTTGGATGTTATAAAAATGTATGCCGCAAAAAAAAGTATTTTAGGAGTTTGCCTTGGACAACAAGCTATCGTGGAAGCATTTGGGGGTTCTATTAATAATTTAAACGAAGTGTTTCATGGTGTAGCAACTCCGATTGAAATTATTGACGAAGATATTTTATTTAAAAATATTCCTAAAAGAATAAATGTTGGTCGCTATCATTCCTGGGCGGTAAATAAAAGTGACATGCCGCGGGTATTGAATATAACTGCAATTGATGATCAGGGAATAATAATGGCAATAAAACATGAGGAATATGACCTTAGAGGAGTTCAATTTCATCCGGAAAGTATTTTAACCGAGTATGGTTTAAAAATGATCAAAAATTGGATAGTAAGATAAATAAACTTGGAATAATATTCTGGTTCAGAGATATTTATAGAAATATTTTATACACCCTTTAATCATTAAGAAATAGTTAATAGCCTTTTGATATGAAATTGAATTATAGGATAGCAACACAAAAAGACGTTGAACTTATTGCAAAATTGGCGGAAAGTATTTGGCGGAAATATTATATCACTTTCATCTCGATTGAACAAATTGATTTTATGATTCATACGATGTATTCAAGTGAAAGTTTAAAGAAACAGATGAAGGAAGGTCATAAATTCACTTTAGTTTACAACAAGGATAATCCTATCGGATATATTTCTTTGAGTACAAAAGATAAAAAGAATTTTCAGCTGAATAAATTTTATATAGAAACAGCTGATCATAGAAAAGGTGTCGGATCATTATTGTTCAATTATATTTTAAATAGTATCCCGCTTGCCGAAACAATTGAATTAACTGTTAATCGACAGAATTATAAAGCAATCAATTTTTATTTCAAAAATGGATTTGTCATTAAAGAAGTTGCCGACTTTGATATCGGAAATGGATTTTTTATGAATGATTTTGTAATGGTTAAACGAATAAAATCCAATGAAAGGTCGCTGGATTTTAATATTATAGAATAGATTGCAAATTTAAAATGAATTTTTTTTGAAAGTGCAACTGAATATAGCTGAAGTGGAAAGTGTTTGAATTATTGATGGTGGAGAGTTTCTGAGTAGTGCGATTTTATTAACATGAGGAATTAAATTAATTAATTTAAAATTTAATGTCCGTGTTTATGCGATGGTTAGCAAACGATGTATAAAAACAATTATTTTTTATCTGAGTAATTGCACAAAACCTTTTTCGTTGTATTTTTTACCTTCATCACCTTCTGCAGTCACAACATAGTAATAAACTCCAGGAGAACACTCTGAACCTGACTTTGTTCGTCCGTTCCAGACAGCATCTACAGTGGTTAATTCGTATATCAAATTACCCCAACGGTTAAATATTTTACAATTAAGCTTTGCCATATTTTTTGTTGAAAATTTAAATACATCATTTATAGCATCACCATTTGGACTAAAAACATTTGGAGCAAAAAACGAACTAACAGGCTCGGGAGGAGCAACGAAGCCATAACCAAAGCAAGCCTCTTTAACTTTCACTGTGAACATATCTTTCAAACCTGCAGAACTGATAGTGTTTGTATTGAAATTTAACGTGTTTTCATAAAACCCATCCACAAAAACATTGCAATATTTATCACAGCAAATCCCATTTCCTCTATCATCACTTGCGCTTCCACCATCTAAAACCCATCTCCATTTACCCAATGAATCTATTGCAGCAATAAAAACTTGAATATCCCCGGGAGTTGTGAATGCTTGAAGTGTTCCTCCAAATTTCGCTGAATCTTTAAATTGACCTGTCACAAAAATATTACCGGTATTATTCACTACGATCCCATTTCCTCTGTCACCACCGCTATTTGATCCGGCTTTTTTAACCCATTCAAATACACCCGTTTTTGTCATGCGCGTAACAAAGATATCTCGATCCCCGCCGCTTCCATTATTGTTAATGGTATCCGTTCCAAAAACGGCCTTATCTTTAAATTCCCCGGTTATATACAAATGGTTGCTATGGTCGAAAGCGATGTCATTTCCTCTGTCATCTAATGGGCTACCTGCGTTAACAGCATAAATAAAATTTCCAAGTTGATCATATTTTACCACATAAACATCCGAACCTCCATGGCTAACTAGAGTGGTAGGACCGAATGTTTGTGTTTCATTAAAACCTCCGGTCACATATACATTATTTTCATCGTCTGTCGTTATCCGGTTGTCGCGTGCATCATCTAAACCTCCGTTGGTTTGCACCCATTGCCAAACACCTGCGTTAGAAAGTTTTGCAACAAATGCTAATGAATCATCAGGAGAAACCAATACCTGAATGGCATCAAAGTTTGCATAATGAGAAATCGGGTCATGGTTCGACAGAAATCCTGTTACATAAATATCTCCGTTACTGTCAGAAGTAAGATCAAATCCTTGGTCATCATTATAAGGATATCCGGCTTCATCAACACCTGCATTTTTTAACCAGATCTCGTTTCCATTATTATCTAATTTCAAGACAAATATTTGATCTGTATAAGAGGAGCTGTTATATACATTTAGCGATCCGAAAATGAGTCCTCCCCAACATGTTCCTGTAACATATACATTCCCGGCTGGATCTAAGCAAATTCCTAATCCGCGATCATCATAATGATTGGATCCCCTTTTGGACCATACATAATTCCCCATAGGGTCAATCTTAGAAACAAAAACTTCTTTGCTGTGCAGGTCGATCAATGGATGATAGAAAGGGCCAAAAGTCGCTTCTTCATTAAAATAGCCGGTAATATATGTGTTTCCTGCAGAGTCAATAGCAATCCCTGTTGCCTTGTCGCTTTTTGGACCTCCGCCAGGAGTTAGCCAATCAAAACTTTGTGAAAAGGATATATTCCCAAATAAAAGAAAAAAAAGAAAAATGAAAATCTTTTTCATAATGAGAGATGTTTCGGAAATTTCTAATAACGAATTTAATGAGATTTTTCCATTTTTCAAATTTAAAGCGCAATTATTTTGCTGTCGTAATTTTTTATTTTCATGTCCCAAAAATATTTACACATAAGTTATTGCGCAATTATTATTGTTAATTGGTCGATGGAATACTAATTATAACTGATTTTTAATTTGATAAAAGTTCATTAACCCGTACCTTGTTGCTTTAAATTTCCTGAAAAATGAATCGTAAATTTTTTGCTTTTTTTATTATTATTTCTTCCATGTCTATTTCTTCTTTTTCACAAGAATGGATCAAGAAAATGCAAGACCCTAATGTGAATTTTTATGATGTTCAAAAGTCCTTTAACAACTATTGGGCAAAAGAGGAGAAAATAGAAAAGTTCAAAAGCTTTTTTACTTTTAGACATGAAACAGAAAAGGAGAATGAAGGATATGTAATGTATAAAAGATGGGAACAATTTATTGAACCCCGTGTTGCACCGAGTGGAGACAGAAGCTTACTAAATAATGGAAGTGCTGAATTAGAGAAATTGATTGAAAGTCATACGTATAAAGGTTCGATGATGGTGGGAGGGAATTGGTCTCCGATGGGAGCATTTGGTGTTCCGGGAAACGGTGGAGGAGCAGGTAGATTGAATTTTATCGCATTTCATCCTGCCAATCCCAATATTATTTGGGTAGGTGCACCTGCCGGAGGTTTATGGAAAACAACAGATGCCGGTGCCACATGGATTACAAATACAGATGCATTACCAACGCTTGGTGTGAGTTCTATCGCTATTGACCCCACTAATACAAATATAATGTATATCGGTACCGGTGATCAGGACGCTGGCGATTCATACGGTGTAGGGGTTTTGAAATCTATAAATGGTGGGTTAACATGGAATATCACCGGTTTAAATTGGATAACAAGTTTAGGAAGAAGTATTGGAAAGATTTTAATAAATCCTAATGATCATAATATGGTCTTTGCTGCGACAACTTACGGTGTTTATAAATCGTTGGATGCTGGAATAACTTGGACGAAAGTTTTAACAAGTGGTAATGTAAAAGATATGGAATTTAAGCCGGGAGATCCGACAGTCGTTTATGCTGCTGCATCCGGAGCTTTTTACAGATCAATTAATACAGGTACATCATTTTCTTTGATTGGTGTATCGGCCGGTCTTCCTTCCAGTTCCTCCGTAAACAGAATGGCAATTGCTGTAACTCCGGCTGATCCATCTTTTGTATATGTTTTATGTTCGGCAAATTCCGATAGTGGTTTTAAAGGTTTATACCTCTCAACAAATTCTGCAACATCCTTTTTTTTACAAAGCAATTCTCCCAACCTATTAGGTTATGATTATACCGGAGGTGATGCAGGTGGAAATGGTTGGTATACACTTTCTCTTGACGCTTCACCGTTTGATGCGAGTGAAATAGTAGTAGGTGGCGTGAATATCTGGAAATCAAATGATGCCGGAACAAATTGGACCTGTATGACTCACTGGTGGGGTGATGGCGGATTGCCATACGTGCATGCAGATATCCATAATTTGGAATATTGTCCGGATGGAACAAAGACATTCGCTGTTTGTGATGGAGGAATTTTTGTCACATCAGATCTTGGTGGTTCGTGGCAAGATATAAGTAATCAAATGCAAATTGGTGAATTGTATCGTTTAGGAAACTCTGTTACAAATTCCAATTTGGTGATTCAAGGATGGCAAGATAATGGTTGCAATCTATTTAACACAGGCGTCTTTAACAGAGTGCTTGGTGGTGATGGGATGGAATGTTTTATTGATTGGAGTAATCCGAATTACATGTATGGTGAATATCAAAATGGAGCTTTGCAAGGCTCTTCAGATGGTGGAGGAAGTTTTAATGATATTGTAAATAATATCACAGAACCAGGACAATGGGTCACTCCATGGATGCAAGATCCTATTGATCCTGCAACAATTTATGCAGGTTTTCAAAATGTTTGGAAGTCTACAAACAGAGGTGGTATATGGACAAAAATATCAACATTTAATTCCAGTGGATTAACGATATTGGAAGTTTCAAAATCAAACCCTCTTTATATTTATGCTGCGACTTCTGCTGCAATCTATAAAACAATTGATGGTGGTTCAACATGGGCTACAGTTATTTATCCTTCTGCCGGTGGTGAAGCGATAACTGCTTTAGAAATTTCTACAACAGATCCAAATAAAATTTGGATTACACGATCGGGATATATCTCAACTAATAAAGTTTACAAATCGATTGATGGTGGGGCTAATTGGACAAATTTATCCGGTAGTTTACCAAACATTCCTATTAATTGTGTAGTCAATCAAACAGGAACAAACGATGGAATTTATGTAGGTACCGATTTAGGTGTTTATTATTTAGACAATGATCTTAGTTCCTGGATGCCCTTTTCTAATGGTTTGCCGAATGTTGTGGTTGATGAACTTGAAATTCATTATGGCACGAACAAACTGCGTGCTGCAAGTTTTGGACGCGGTTTGTGGCAAACAACTATTCATGATCCTTTATCTTTAAAACCTTTTGCAAATTTTGCAGGTGATACATTGAGTGGTTGTCCCGGATTTAATGTTCAATTTTCTGATAGCACAACAAATGCACCTATCGCATGGAACTGGACCTTCCCGGGCGGAACACCTTTAACTTCTACATTGCAAGATCCGATAATAACATATAATGTTCCTGGAGTATATAATAATGTAAAATTAATTGTTACGAACGCATTTGGAGTTGATTCTGTAACAAAATATAGCTACATCGCTGTAAGTCCGCAATCTAAACCCTCTATCACATTAAATAAGAACGATACGATTTGTCAGGGGCAATCTGTGATATTAGCTTCGAGCACTGGAAATTCATATTCATGGTATCCTACACTCCAAACATTATCATCTATTAGTGTAGCTGTTTCAAGTTCACATTGTGTTACAGTAACCGACTTTTTTGGATGTGCCGTGTCATCAGATACGACAACTATTTTTGTAGCTCCTTTACCGGCAATTCCAACTATTACATTGAGTAATGATACTTTGTTCTCTAATTTTCCAACAGGAAATCAATGGATCAATAGCGGTGTTATTATTCCGGGAGCCTCGGGTCCATATTACGTATTACCCTGGTTCGGACTAACAATCACTTTGCGGCAAATTGATAGTGTTACAGGTTGTTATTCAACGTCTGCCACATTTATTGGAATAGAAGAATTAAGTGTAAATGGAATTAATT
>CANJPX010000033.1 GCA_947476185.1 Bacteroidota bacterium | reverse complement strand
TTATTAAATTATATATTTTCTAAAGATTAAAATTAATCCTACTTTTAACCAACTAATAATTATTAATCAGGTAAAAACTTGCACAATACATGCACAAGGATTATGTCTTAGGCTGAAAGTGGTGGGCCCACTTGGAATCGAACCAAGCACCCACAGATTATGAGTCTGTTGCTCTAACCGAATGAGCTATAGGCCCTTCCAGCTATAAATAGCTGTACAAGGCGACAAATATAGTAATAATTGTGTTTTCTTTTCAATTAGAAAAAACTATTTTTTGATAAAAATTACTCTTTTTTATACTTTACTTGCATAATACATGCACATAATTATTCAAGGATTAAGCCACAATCCACAGAAAAATGGCAACATTAAATCTCACCATTGACAACAGGATAACCTACAGTTATATTGGGAATCCCGTTATTTTCGGAACTACCCATACCTTGGAAACTCATTGATTTCAATAGCTTCCCCATGATTTTGAAATTTCTCTGAAAACCCTTAACTTTACATAAATAATGTTATGTCTATAAAACATGAATTACAAAATATCATTTCAAGAAATGGACCGGTTGGGAACGGAAAAATTATCCAGTCAATCACCGAGTACATTAGAGGAGAAAAGAAAGCAATTTCAAGCCTTGCAGAAGGGAAGTTCGACAAAAAACAAGAAACAAAGATCTTAAAAGGATTTATTTCTCACTCTGATTTATGGTATTCGGGTATTGATACTACTAAATACATTGGAGAAGGTGCAGAACAAAAAATTTATGAATTTTCCGACCAAAATTTTGTTCTAAAGCTAAATGATACAATCTATTATTCATTCTGGGAAGATTACTTCAATAATTTATTAATTCATAATTATTTTTTTCCTCATTTAGCATACGAATTAATTGTCTTTCATTAAATGGACGCTACACTTTATTCGGTTGTGAAACAACCATTCGTAAAAGCAACAGAAAGCACGAATCTTCAAAATGTAAGCGACTTTTTAAAAGAAAATGGATTCGTAAATAAAAAGGACAACGATTATTTCCATCCTGATTTAGGAATTATTCTTGAAGATTTGCACGATGAAAATGTTTTAACGACTGAAGGAGTTCTCCAATTTATTGACACCGTCTTTTTTCTTACCGATAAATTTTATCAAGATTAATTTACATAAGCAATTGCAGCTAAATACTAGCAATAACGCAACAAAACTCTTTCTTCTTTAAATTATGGTCTTTGGAAAAAACAAAATTAAAAACATCATTTTCGATCTGGGTGGCGTGATCATTAATATTGATAATTCCCTTTTAATACAGGCCTTTTCGGAGATTGGCTTACCAAATTTTGAAGCGTTTTTTTATAAAGAGGAACATAGAAATTTATTTGATGATTTTGAAAAGGGGATGATCTCCTCACAAATTTTCAGAAATGAACTGAAATTGCACTGCAGGCAAGGGACTTCTGACGATGAAATTGATGCTGCATGGAATTCGATGTTATTAGATATTCCGAAAGAACGCTTGGAGCTACTTGTGCAGATAAAAAAGACATATAGGATATTTTTATTGAGCAACACCAATGAGATCCATATGCGTTTTATCAATAATTATTTGGTTGAAAGGTTTGGAATGGCCGATTTTAAGGAGATTTTTGAGAAGGTGTATTATTCTTTTGAAGTAAATATGCAGAAGCCTGATGCAAAAATATTCGAGCTGGTAATAGATCAAAATAATTTAGAAAAAGAGGAGACTCTCTTTATTGATGATACTTTGCAACATATTGAAGGTGCGAATAAGCAGGAGCTTCATACTTATCTTCTGGATGTGAAAACGCAGAGCATTGTCAATTTATTTTAAGCTTTGAGAGTTTAGTATTTCAATTTAAAATAGTTATTTTTGAATAAATAAAGCTGATGAAATTATTTTTGAGAAATATATATTTTATTTTATTCTTATTCATAGGTAGCGCAACCATTGCTCAGACCAAGGATTCTCTTGATGAAAAGCAGCCTAAAAAAATAGCCGACCCCAAAGACCATATCGTGGTTGATTTTAGTTTTGACTCCTACCTTAATTTCCCGAAGGAGATAAGTCAAAAACCTTATTCTTTAGGAGGAAACGCCTATTTAATGTGGGATTATCCATTTGGCTATGGTCCGTTTAGTATTGCTATAGGTGCCGGTTTTAGCACGCATGACGTTCATACGAATGGACGGATTACTTACTCGATAGATGGAAAGTATACAACATTTGTTCCGATCACTACAAAATACAGTACAAACAAATTTTCATGTAATTATATGGAGATACCTATTGAACTTCGTTTGCGTACGAAGGGCGAAAAAAGTTTTAAATTGTCGGTAGGAGGAAAATTTGGGTATGCTTACAATGTCCATTCTAAATATGCAGATGTTGATGGCAAAATGAAAGTCTATAGAATTAAAAATATAAACCCTTTTCGATATGGCGTTTCACTGAGGATTGGCTATAATAAATTCAATTTACAGGGTTTTTATGCTTTATCTGAATTGTTCAAAAAGGGAGGTGGTGAGCCCGGTATGATCCAATTTTCTTTAGGGATCGGATTACTGCTCTATTAATAAAAATACATTAATCCTAGTTCCACAAAAAATCCGAGAATAAAACCTGAATATACTTGCGCGGGAGTATGAGCATTGAGTTTTAATCTTGCATATGCAATTAATCCCGCTACAAAAAGTATAACCATAAATGCCGGGAACAGATCCATTTGTAACCGGAAAATGATTCCTAATGTTGCCCCTGCAACGCCTCCTATGCCAATAACATGCGCACTGATTTTCCATTTCAGATTTATTAAAAATGTAAGCAAAATTGAAATTGCAGCACCGAGAATAACTATCTTAAAGATGCTTGGAAATTCGGCATTGTAAAATAAATAAAATAAGGCAAAGTAATATAGTGTTGTGCTGCTATAGGGTATAATTCGTTCTTCATTTGAATGCATTTCAAGACTTTGAATTCGTCTCATTTTTAATAATATCAATGCATTGATTGCCGGAAGTAAAAATGTAAACAGAAATGTAACGCTTAAGGTTGTATATTTTAAGACTTCCGGAGTAAATGTAGAAATGTAATTTTTGGTGAAAAAAATCAATGCAAAGCCATAAGTTGGCATTAACAATGGATGAAAGAGGTAGGAAATTATTTTTGCAAGGCGAGTTTCCAATCTGTACAATTGAATTAGTAAGATCTTTCGGATCTAAGTTTATTAGTTTTTAATGTTCTTGAAATCCGGGATTGTTTTCCACGGCGAGCAACACTTCAAGTTGGTTTTAAAGCTCTTTTCTTAAGCGTGCAACAGGGATTTCAAGTTGTTCCCGATATTTGGCAATTGTCCTGCGAGCAATATTGTATCCTTTTTCTTTTAATATTTTTGTGAGCTTATCATCCGTCAATGGTTTCTTTTTGTTTTCAGCGCCGATACAATCCTCTAAGATCTTTTTCACTTCTCTGGTCGAAACTTCTTCACCGCTATCTGTTGAAAGCGATTCACTAAAAAACGACTTCAATAAAAATGTTCCAAAAGTTGTTTGAACATATTTGCTGTTCGCTACACGAGAAATTGTGGAAATATCCAAATTGACTTTCTCGGCAATATTCTTTAAGATCATTGGTTTTAAAAGCGTTTCGTCACCGGTTAAAAAATAATCTTTTTGATATTCCATTATGGCATTCATGGTATATAGCAAAGTGTAACTTCGTTGATGCAAAGCATCAATAAACCATTTTGCTCCTTCCAGTTTTTGTTTTACAAACATGGAAGCTTCCTTGCTGTTTTTATCTTTTGATTTGGAGTATTCTTCTAACATTTTAGAATATTCCTTACTTACTTTCAGGTCGGGTGAGTTTCGGGAATTTAAGGAAAGCATCAATTGACCCTCCTCATTTGTCATTATGAAATCGGCTATTACTTGCTGCTGACTTTTTTGTCCGTCAGCCATAGAATTTCCCGGACGAGGGTTTAATTTTAAAATCTCTTGTATGACATCTTTTAAGATATCGTCATCGATCTCTAATTTTTTTGAAATTTTATCATAATGCTTTTTCGAGAATTCGTCCATTTGTTTTTCGACTACTTCAATTGCTAATTCAACGATCATGTTTTGAACTTCAATTCTCCTTAGCTGGATGAGTAAACATTCTTGCAGGTCGCGGGCACCAATTCCTGCAGGATCGAAATCCTGAATTATTTTTAATAATTCGTTGAGTTCTTCTTCGGTAGTAGTAATATTTTGGGAGAAAGCGATATCATCGACGATTGAAGAAAGTTCTCTTCTTAAATAACCGTCATCATCCAAATTCCCAATTAAATTCAGCGCTATCTGGTATTCACGGTCATCAAGATCTTTCATTCCTAACTGACTTTCTAACATATCCTGGAAGGATACACCAACAGAAAAAGGTATATCTTTTCTTTCTTCGTCGGGACTGATATTGTTTGCTTTTAGTTTATAGGATGCACCTTCGTCCTCATCCATATAATCGCTGATGTTGAAGTCTTCACGTTTATTTTCATCATCTTTGGCGGTATCCTCAAAATCGTCATTATCAAACTCGTCTTTTGGCTCATCATCAGTATCAACACCTTCTTCAAGAGCGGGGTTGATTTCCATTTCTTCTTTAATCCTTTGTTCAAGGGCAATGGTAGGCAACTGCAACAATTTCATTAATTGAATTTGTTGCGGGGATAATTTTTGAAGTAATTTTTGCGACTGTACCTGCCTTAACATAATCGTTCTCCGCTAAATCTTGTTTCTACAAAAATAACAATAATTCAGGGAATATTTTATGATTATACAATAAATGATAATTGCTGTTTTATGAAATAAGTAACATTAATTCATATACTTTAAAAGTGAGATTTATTTGCTTCTTTAAATAAGCTAACTTTGTATTAACACTTTATAAACTACTCAAAATGATAAAAAAGTTATTTATTATTTCAATTTTTCTTTTCATCCAATTTAATTTTTCTGTTGCTCAGCATATACCTCAACTTTGGGGATTAACTTCCGCTGGAAACGAAACTGATTTGGGTACAATATTTCATTATACACCGTCAATAAATACGCACACTCTTGATCATTCATTTCAAAATATTGCTCAGGGAGCCAACCCTCAAATGACGGGTCTTACAGATGGTGGTAGCGGAAAACTTTACGGGATGACATATAATGGTGGCGCCGGTTTTTCGGGGGTAATATTTGAATATGATACAATTACAGATATTTACACAAAAAAGGTTGATCTCACTTCTGCTACGGGAAATTTCCCAAAAGGTTCATTATCCTTCTATTCCGGAAAGTATTATGGCATGACTTCGTTAGGAGGTTTAAATAATAAAGGCACAATATTCGAATGGGATCCCATAACTAACGCTATTTCAAAAAAGATAGATCTAAACATTACTGATGGATGTAGCCCTGCCGGTTCACTTACTTTATATGGAGGTAAATTCTATGGGCTCACATATCAAGGTGGTTTGAGTAATAGAGGCGTTATTTTTGAATGGGATCCCGTTACAAATATTTATGTCAAGAAAATAGACCTAACTGCTGCAAATGGTGCAAACCCCTATGGTACGATGGAATTGAACGGTTCATTATTCTATGGTATGACTTATACCGGGGGCACAGGAAATGCTGGAGTAATTTTTACTTGGAACCCAGCCACAAATGTTTACACAAAAAAAATTGATCTAGTTAGTATTACAGGAAAAAACCCTTACGGTAAATTGGTATACAGTGGTGGGAATTTTTATGGAATGACCTACATAGGAGGTGCAAATAGCAAGGGTGTGATATTCGAATGGAATCCAACAACAAATATTTACACAAAAAAAGTGGATTTTAGTATAGCAAATGGTACTTACCCTCAAGGTTCTTTGTCTATAAGAGGCAGTAAATTATACGGTTTAACTCAAGCGGGTGGGGCAAATGATAAGGGCGTTATTTTTGAATGGGATCCTGCAACAAATATTTACACAAATAAAATAGATCTTAATTCTTCTATTGGCTGCAATCCTTTGGGTTCACTCCTAAATTTAGGAGGAATATTTTTTGGGTTAACAAATTTTGGTGGACTTTATGGTAATGGGGTAATTTTCCAATGGAATGAAGTTGTAAATTCATATTCCAAAAAACTTGAATTCAACAGTACAGCAGGAAATCTTCCGAAAGGGTCCCTCGTCTTTAATCAAGGAAAATATTATGGAATGACAAATAGCGGAGGATTATTTGATAATGGTGTCATCTTTGAATGGGATCCTTCAACTAATATCTATACAAAAAAATACGATTTTGATATTGTCAACGGAGGAAAGCCAACGGGATCTCTTTTATTGTATGAAGGTAAGTTTTATGGTACAACGAGTTCCGGTGGAATAAATAATGCCGGAGTCATTTTTGAATGGAATGATACGACAAATGTTTTTACAAAAAAAATAGATTTGATCACCGCGAGCGGAAGCACACCTTATGGCTCATTATCGGTGAATGGAACCAAGCTTTATGGTATGACAAATCAAGGTGGCGCAAATAATTTGGGTGTTATTTTTGAATGGGATCCGGTTACAAATGTTTTTATTAAAAAAACAGATTTCAGTTCTGCAATAGGCGAAAATCCATATGGTTCACTCCTTTTTAACGGATCAAGTTTTTATGGACTAACTTATAATGGTGGAGCAAATGCATTAGGAGTTATTTTCGAATGGAATCCTTCAACAAATATTTATATAAAAAAATATGACCTTGTAGATACTCTTGGGAGTCATCCTAATGGGTCGTTGATATTTAATGGTGTAATGTTTTATGGCTTGACCGAAATGGGTGGAGCAAACGGAGGCGGAGTTCTCTTTACCTGGAATCCAACTACGAACATTTACACGGATAAATTTGATTTTGATTTTACGCAGGGAATTTATCCCGAAGGAGCATTAACGCTGTCGAGCTCCGGAAAATATTATGGATTAACAAAAGAAGGTGGAGCTAACAATCTCGGAACTTTGTTTGAATGGGATGAAGCAGCAAATACCTTGGTTCAAAAATTTGATTTTTCCGGTATAGCAGGAGCTCCTTTGGGTGCAAATCCATTCTATACTCAGTTACTTGAACGGTTATCAAATGTGGTTCCGGTATTTTCGTCAAATGCTAGTATGATGAATATGTGTATGAATAGCACATCTGCAAATCCTTTTACAGTTACAGATACTGACGGTGATTTAATTTCCTTTACTGTGAATAGCAGTAATACAAGCCTTTTGCCTAATTCAAACATTAGCATAGGTAATATTAGTGGTAGTAATTATCAGGCAACGTATACTCCTGCTGTTGGGCAATCAGGAAGTACTACAATTACTATTACTGCAATTGACGGGTTTGGTGGATCAACAATATATATATTCATTTTAAATGTTACGGCAATTCCAATAGTTACTGCAAACGCCTCAATTAATGCAGTTTGTCAGGGACAAGCTGTTACCTTATTCGGAGGAGGTGCCGCATCTTACTCTTGGTCTGGTGGAGTAACGGATGGGGTTTCTTTTATTCCGAGTGCAACGACAACGTATACGGTGACAGGAACCATCCCCGGTTGTGGAACAAGTACTGCAACTCAATTGATCACTGTAAATCCGGTTCCTGTAGTTGTTGCGAATGCTAGCAGTACAATGGTTTGCACAGGGCAATCACTTATATTAACCGGTGGAGGTGCTACGACCTATTCGTGGACCAGTGGTGTTGCAGATGGAGTATCTTTTATTCCACTTTCTTCTTCAACATATATAGTAACAGGAACAACAGCAGGATGTTCGGATACGGCAATGATAACTGTAGACATAAATTCTCCTCCGATATTGAATATTTCAGCAAGTAACACAATTGTTTGTCAAGGAGAGCCTGTTACACTTACAGGAAGCGGAACAGCAAGTTCTTATGTTTGGAGCGGAGGAGTGACAAACGGTATAGCATTCATTCCTGTTGGTTCTGCAACCTACTCTGTTACTGCATCAGATGCGTTTTGCACAAGTACAGGAACAATTTTAATCACAAGTAATCCTGTAAATCTTGGTGTTAACCAAGTTGTAAATACCTTAACGGCAAATGCGACAGGTGCAAACTATCAGTGGATCGATTGCAACAACTTTAATTTACCAATTGCATTGGAAACTTTTCAAAGTTTTACCTCGGTTTTACCAGGAAGTTATGCTGTAATAATTAATGAAGGCGGCTGTATAGATACATCTTCTTGTATTTCTGTTATTCTTACAAGTATAGATTTTAATTCAAATATTAGTGTTGAGGTTTCCCCTAATCCTACTTCGGGACAAATTTCTTTTTCATTGGGAGACCGATCAACTGCAAAAGTTGAAATTTATACAGTATTAGGAGAATTTATTTTTTCTAAAGAGCTATCAGAAATTAAAAAATCGATTTTAATAAGCGACCTGCCTGATGGAATATATTTTCTAAAGATCCATGTCGGCGATAAGGTGATGATGAGTAGAATTGTTCTTGCGAAATAAAAAGTAAAATATTAAGTATATAAAAAGCTCATGAGATTCTCATGAGCTTTTTATATTATATGATCATTCCTGCACCAACTGTAATATTGCTTGCTTCATCGATAAGGATAACACTTCCTGTATTTCTGTTTTTCTTGTATTTGTCAATTGCAATGGGGGTTGTTGTTTTAATTGTGATGCATGCAATGTCGTTTAAGCGGATGATTTTATCATCCTTTATTTTTTCTAACGTATTTATATTGACTTTGTACTGAATATCTTTTACAACACATCGAACCTCTTTTGATGTGTGTCTCAATGCATACTTTCCGTTTAATTGCAGCTGTTTGTCGGCCAACCAGCATATCATGATCTCAATATCCTGAGTTATCTCGGGAAGATTATCTGTTTTTGCGATCATGTCACCACGGGAAATATCAATTTCATCTTCCAGTGTAAGCGTTACACTCATTGGAGCAAATGCTTCTTCTAAAGATTCGTCTAGAATATCAATGGATTTTATTTTTGAAGTAAAACCGCTTGGTAAAACTGTTACAGCATCTCCTTTTTTGAAAATACCACCTGCAATTCTTCCGGCATATCCTCTGTAATCGTGGTGATCAGAACTCATTGGTCTGATAACATATTGCACAGGAAAACGTGCATCAGAATAATTTTGATCGTTTGATATTTGTAAATTTTCAAGGAGATACATAAGTGTAGCACCTTTATACCAATCCATATTTTTGGATTCGTCAACTACATTATCTCCTTTTAACGCACTGATAGGTAAAAAATGTACATCTGTAATTTCAAGTTTGGCAGCAAAGGAAGTGTAGTCATTTTTTATTTTTTCAAATACTTCTTCTGTGTATTCTACAAGGTCCATTTTATTCACACAAACGATCACATGCGGAATTCTTAATAAAGAGGCAATGTATGTGTGTCGCATTGTTTGCTCGATAACTCCTTTACGTGCATCAATTAAAATGATTGCTGCATTAGCCGTTGAGGCACCGGTAACCATGTTTCGGGTGTATTGGATATGACCGGGAGTATCTGCAATAATGAATTTACGTTTAGGTGTTGCAAAATAGCGATACGCAACATCTATTGTAATTCCTTGCTCACGCTCCGCGCGCAAACCGTCTGTCAGTAATGCAAGGTTCACATATTCCTCTCCGCGTTTTTCACTACTTGCTCTAATTGCTTCATATTGATCTTCAAAAATTGATTTTGAATCGTAAAGCAATCTTCCGATGAGCGTGCTTTTTCCATCATCAACAGATCCGGCTGTTGTGAAGCGAAGAAGGTCCATTGTTAAATATCCTGCTGTCGAAAAATCTGTCATAATTTTGTTTTTAAAAATATCCTGCTTTTTTTCTGTCTTCCATTGCTGCTTCTGATCGCTTGTCATCTATTCTTGATCCTCTTTCAGTCACTCTTGTTGCTGCAACTTCCTCCACAATTTCTTCTAATGTAGTTGCTTTTGATAATACTGCCCCTGTACAACTTATGTCGCCAATGGTTCTAAAGCGCACTTGCATTTTTTCTACTTTTTCAGTAGGCTTTAGAGGGATCACATTTGAGTGTGCATAAATTACCCCATCCCTTACAAAACATTCCCGTTCATGCGTATAATAAATACTTGGAATTTCTATATTCTCCTGTAAGATATATTGCCAAACATCCATTTCAGTCCAGTTGCTGATAGGGAAAACTCTGAAATTTTCTCCAAGATGTTTTTTCCCATTGAATAGATTCCATAATTCCGGACGTTGATTTTTTGGATCCCATTGTCCGAATTCATCACGATGAGAAAAAAAGCGTTCTTTCGCTCTTGCCTTTTCTTCATCTCTTCTGGCGCCACCGATACATGCGTCAAATTTGTATTTTTCGATGGTGTCAAGGAGTGTTACTGTTTGCAATATATTTCTACTAGCATTAAACCCTTTTTCTTCAATTGCTTTTCCTTCATCAATGCTTTGCTGAACAGATCCTACAATTAGTTGGGCATTATATTTTTTTGCTAGTTCATCTCTGAAAACAATAGTTTCCTCAAAATTATGTCCTGTATCCACATGTACCAAAGGGAACGGGATTTTGGCAGGCGCAAAGGCTTTGCGTGCAAGATGAAAACAAACGATCGAATCTTTTCCACCAGAAAAAAGAAGTGCCGGTCTTTCAAACTGAGCTGCCAGTTCTCGCAAAACATAGATACTTTCGCTTTCTAGTTCTTTTAAATGTGTGAGATTATAGTTTTTCATAAATTTATTTTATCCAATATTTTCAATACACTTTCTTTTATACTGAAAGTGTCATTTAGTTCAATGGCAGGTTTAGCAGGCACTTCGAAAGGAGCATTAATTCCTGTGAAATCTTTAATTTCTCCTCTTCTTGCTTTAGCATACAATCCTTTTACATCTCTCTTTTCGCAAATTTCGAGAGGCGTGTTTACAAATACTTCTATAAAATCATTTTTACCAATAATGTTTTTTGCAATAGTTCTGATTTCTTCTGTTGGGCTTACAAAACAACATATAGTAATGATTCCGGTGTTCACAAATAGTTTTGTTATCTCTGCAATTCTCCGGATATTTTCTATTCTGTCAATATCGCTAAAGCCTAGGTTATTATTTATACCTACCCTTATATTATCGCCATCCAATATTTGAGTAAGCAATCCTTTGTTGTGAAGTTCTTTTTCTAACGTAATGGCTATAGTCGTTTTTCCTGAACCGCTCAGTCCTGTGAACCATATAGCAATGCCTTTTTGTTGAAGCAATTGTTCTTTATCAGCTCGCAGTAAAATTTTATCGGTTGGGAAAATATTGCTCATAAACTACTAACGTTTGTTTTTACAATTATTTAACTACAAATATAAAACAAAAAAGGCCTTACCTGTTGGGAAAGACCTTTGAAATAAGCTCAAATAGATATTATTGTCTTTCCATAAATTAAATGCAGCATGTCATACAACACATCATTGTGCTGTAGCTGTTGATTTTTTTATGGAAGTTGATTGTTTTCATTTCTGCTGCAAATGTATGACCTTATTTTTAAAATGCAAAAAGAAATTTTTGAATATCTTTGTTTTCGATTTATAGATATATAGAATGGCTGCAAAGATTATACTTCCCGATTTTAGAATTACTCCTACGATTGACCAGGTTGGGATCGAGGAACGTGTTGCTCGATTTACAACCCGAAGTATCAAGAAGGAGTCAAAGATGCAAGGGTTAAAGATGATCCTTAATATGATTGATCTGACTACTCTGGAAGGGAAGGATACCGATGGTAAAGTAAAACAAATGTGCTATAAAGCAATGCATTTGCATGATGTTATTCCGGGGTTACCTACTGTTGCTGCCGTTTGCGTTTATCCTTCCATGGTAAAAATTGCAAAAGAGTCGTTGATTGGCTCGGGTGTTAAAGTTGCTTCTGTTTCTACTGCTTTTCCAAGTGGGCAATCAACACACGAAATAAAAATTTCGGATACAAAATTTGCACTTGAAAATGGGGCTGATGAAATTGATATGGTAATTTCAAGAGGCGAATTTTTGAAAGGAAATTACAATTTTGTTTTCGATGAAATAGCCGCGATTAAAGATGTTTGCGGTAAGGCAAGATTAAAAGTGATTTTTGAAACTGGCGAACTTTCAACATTGGATAATGTTCGTAAGGCGAGTGATATTGCTATGTATGCAGGCGCGGATTTCATTAAGACATCAACAGGAAAAATTTCTCCGGCTGCAACAATGCCGGTGACATTAGTGATGTTAGAAGCTATACGTGACTATTATTATGCTACGGATAGAATGGTGGGAATGAAACCTGCCGGAGGGATCTCAACATCAAAATTAGCACTGCAGTATTTGGTGATGCTTCGGGAAACTTTAGGTGGAGCATGGTTGAGTAATGAGTGGTTTCGTTTCGGAGCAAGCAGTTTAGCAAATGATGTATTGATGCAAATTGTGAAGCAGACAACAGGTGTTTATCAGAGTTCAGATTATTTTTCGAAGGATTAAGTCATCATATTTTAATTGAGAAAAAAGTATCAAATGAGTAAGAAAAAAGAAATTACAAAAGCAAAATTGGATTTTAAAACGGATTGGGCATATGCTCCCGCTCCTGAAGACTCCGGTCATATTTCACTTAAGAAGCAATACGATCTGTTCATCAATGGTGAATTCGTAAAACCAAACAGTAAAAAATATTTCGCTACTTATAATCCTGCAACCGAACAAAAGATAGCCGAGATTGCTGAAGCCGATGAGAAGGATGTGGATAAAGCTGTAAAGGCTGCGCGTAAAGCATTTGAAAAATGGAGTAAATTATCAGGAAAGGAGAGAGGGAAATATATTTTTCGAATTGCGCGGTTAATGCAAGAACGCGCACGTGAATTTGCAGTGATAGAAACAATGGACGGAGGTAAGTCAATTCGTGAAAGCAGAGATATTGATGTTCCTTTAGCGGCAAATCATTTTTTTTATAATGCAGGATGGGCCGATAAATTAGAATATGCATTCCCAAATAGAAATCCAAAACCTTTAGGTGTGGTCGGACAGATCATTCCTTGGAATTTCCCTTTATTAATGGCTGCCTGGAAAATTGCGCCGGCTCTGGCTGCGGGTAATACCGTTGTTTTAAAACCGGCAGAAACCACTTCCCTCACTGCATTAAAATTGGCAGAGTTGATACGTGATAGCGGCTTACCAAATGGTGTTGTAAATATTGTGACCGGTGCCGGTAAAACGGGAGCAGCTATCGTAAATCACCCTGATATAAATAAAATTGCATTTACCGGTTCAACGGATGTAGGGAAATTAATTCAAAGGTCAATCTCCGGAACAAATAAAAAGTTAACACTTGAATTAGGAGGAAAAGCAGCAAATATTATTTTTGCTGATGCGGCGATCGATCAAGCGGTTGAAGGTATTGTAAATGGAATCTTCTTTAATCAAGGTCATGTGTGTTGTGCAGGATCACGATTGTTTGTTCAGGAAAGTGTTGCGGATATTGTGATCCGCAAATTGAAGGATAGAATGGAGACATTGATCGTTGGTGATCCAATGGACAAAAATACGGATATAGGCGCCATCAATTCTAAAGAACAACTTTTAAAGATCAACGAATACATAAAGATCGGAAAAAATGAAGGGGCTGAAATTTACCAATCATCCTGTGCCATTCCGAGTAAGGGGAATTTTTGCAGACCGACTTTATTTTTGGATGCATCACAATCTCATCGTATTGTTCAGGAAGAAATATTTGGTCCTGTATTAACGGTTCAAACTTTCAGAACAATTGAAGAGGTGATTGAAAAAGCAAACAATATTCCTTATGGATTGTCTGCAGGTGTATGGACAGATAAAGGGTCAAAGATTTTTAATCTGACAAATAAATTAAGAGCAGGCGTGGTTTGGGCAAATACGTATAATAAATTTGATCCCGCTTCTCCATTCGGTGGTTACAAAGAAAGTGGATTTGGGAGAGAAGGTGGATTACATGGTTTAATGCCTTATTTAAATCTTTAAAAAAATCGGATATGTCTAGAATCGAAATACAAAAAACGTACAAAATATTTATTGGTGGGCAATTTCCCAGGACAGAATCAGGGCGATATTATCCGTTAAAAAATAAAAAAAATGAGGTGATAGCAAATATGTGTTTGTCATCACGAAAAGATTTTAGAAATGCTGTTGTTGCCGCTCGCAGTGCCTTTGGTGGCTGGAGTGAAAAATCTGCCTTCAATCGTAGTCAGATTCTATATCGGATTGCTGAAATGCTGGAAGGAAGAAAAGAGCAGTTTGTTTCTGAACTATTGCTACAAGGTGTAAGTGCTGCTAATGCAAAAGAAGAAGTAACAATGTCGATCGATCGATTGGTTTATTATGCAGGCTGGTGTGATAAATACCAAGCCTTGTTTAGCTCCGTTAATCCTGTTGCATCATCACATTTTAATTTTTCTGTTCCTGAGCCAACCGGGGTTGTTGCAATTGTTTCTTCTGAAGAAAGCTCACTCTTAGGATTAGTAACTTCAATTGCTCCTGTGATTGCAGGTGGAAATACGTGCGTGGTGTTAGCTTCTGAAAGTAAACCGTTATGTGCTATTACTTTTTCTGAAGTATTAAATACGTCTGACCTTTCTGCTGGTGTCGTGAATATTTTAACAGGAAATTCTGCTGAGTTGCATTCACATTTTTCTTCTCATATGGATGTGAATTCCTTGTTGTATTATCGAAAAAATAAAAACGAAATAAAAACGATAAAGGAAAATGCTGCCTTAAATGTTAAAAGGGTTCATATTTATGACAAAATTATTTTGAATTCAGATAAATCTCAAAGCCCTTATTTTATTTTTGATAATCAGGAAATAAAAACTACATGGCATCCTGTTGAAAATATTGGTTCTTCAAAGGGAGGGTATTAAGTGGGTAATATTAAATGTGGAATTAAAAATGAGCATTGATTTGAAAGATTATTTATTTGCTGCAATAAAAGCGTCTTTGGTGGCAGGAGAGGAAATTCTAAAAGTGTACAATTCTGATTTTGCTGTAGAGCAAAAGGATGATAAATCGCCGCTCACATTAGCTGATAAAAACGCGCACAATGCAATTTGTGAAAATTTGAAAACAACAAATTTTCCTGTTTTAAGTGAGGAAGGCAAATCTATCGATTATTCTGAACGTTGCCGGTGGGAATATTTTTGGATGGTGGATCCTCTCGATGGCACGAAAGAATTTGTAAAACGCAATGGAGAATTTACTGTCAATATTGCTTTGATTCACAAACAAAGATCAATCTTAGGGGTAATTTATGTACCCGTTACAAAAGTCATTTATTTTGCTGCTGAAGGCGTTGGAGCATTCAAATCGGAAATCATAAATCCCCGATTGAATAATACAGGTTTACAAGAACTATTAAAATCGTCAATTAAACTACCGTTAACAACAATCAATAAAAAATTCACTGTAGTAGCAAGTCGTTCACACCTTTCGGAAGAAACGGAAATGTTTATTGACGGTTTAAAAATGATGCATGGGGAGGTGAATTTTTTGTCTTCTGGAAGTTCTATAAAATTATGCCTGGTGGCAGAAGGAAGTGCAAATGTTTACCCGCGCTTTGCTCCAACAATGGAGTGGGATACAGCTGCGGGACAAGCAATATGTGAAATTTCAGGAAAGCAGGTGGTCGATTATTCTACAAATAAATCGGTAGTTTATAACAAGCCCAGCTTGCTTAATAACTGGTTTACGGTGCAATAATATTACTTCCTTAACTCTTTTGAAATAAAACTCCGTTTAATTTATTAGCTTTGCGCAAAATTTTTTTAAAACCATTTAAACAAAATAGAATATATGAAAAAACTACTACTAAGTTCGTCGTTAGTTATTTTTGGATTTGCCGCATTTGCGCAAGGCACTATTCAAATAAATAACTCTAAGCCTGCAGCAAAGCCTTCAATTACTTTTAACAAAGACTCAAAATCAAAATCAGTTTCTTCAATGACATGTGGTAATGATACAGTGTTTTATAGTTACCTGAAGGAGGAGATGTTGGGAACTAGTCAATATTGGTTACAAACTGCAACTGCTACTATAACTGAATGGGCTCAAACCTTTTTGAATACAGGAACGCTAACTGTAAAAGGAATCTCTTTTTGGGGAGGTGTTAAGGATATACCAAATCCGGCTCAAACCCTTACGGCTACGGCTGTATTATACAATGTTGATGCGACAAATACACCAACCACTGTCATTGCTACCCAAACAATCGTATTGAACACAACTGTGAAAGTTTGGACCGCAATGTTCACTACTCCATTGACTGTTACTGGAAATTATGCGGTAGCTATTAGAAATACAAGTGCAACAGATACTATTGCGGTTGTTGTTAATAATACTGTAGTTGTTGATACTTATAACGAAAATTTATCTCATATCAATGCCCCTGGATTTGGTGGATGGTTTGAAGTATCGGCTGCTGCAGCTCCTGATGCACCAGAAGCGATTATCGCTCCTGTAATTAGCTATCCAATTGCTACGAATTACACTATGAGTCCTGTTGCTACTACTATGTGTTTAGGTACAGCATTAACTTTTACAAATACCACTACACCAGCGGCTATTTTGGGAAACCGTATGTATAATTATGGTGCTTTTTATGGTTATTGGAATACCGTTTCCGACTCAGTTTATGCATGGGATATGGGCAATGGTTCCCCTATACAGTGGAGTACAAATGCTGCCTATACATACCCGGCTGCAGGTCTTGATACAGTTACTCTTTATACAATAGCTGGTTTATTTACGAGCTGTTTGGATACCAAGGAAACGTATCTTTCTATTACTCCAAATGCAATAGCCTCATTTACACAAAATGCAACGGCATCCCCTTTGATAGCATTTACAAGTACTTCTACTGGAGCTGCAACATATTCTTGGGATTTTGGTGACGGTTCTCCAGTTGATAATACTGCAAACCCTTCGCACACTTTTGGTGTTGGAACATGGACAGTAACGTTAACTGTTACATCTGCTGGAACTTGTAATACAAATATTACAACACAAACAGTAACAATTGTAGCAACGGACATTGCAAATTTGTCAACAGGAATATTAAATGTATTTCCAAATCCATCTTCAAATGGCTTATTTACAATTGAAATGGGAGGAGCATCAAAAACAAATGTTCAAGTTTACAATGTGGTTGGAGAATTAGTTTATTCAAAAGAATTTACTTCTGCAACAACTTCACTTGATCTTTCTTCTGTTGCTGCAGGTGTTTACACTATGAAAGTAAATACTAACAACAATAATACAGTTAAACAAATTGTGATTGCAAAATAATCTTTCATCTTCTTTTAAGGTAAAAGCCCCCTATAAAAAGGGGGCTTTTTTGCTTTTTTGACGTATTTATTTCGTATTATTGCATATAATTTAAAAAAAATAAAATGAGTAAAGTTGCTTTAATAACAGGGGTTACAGGTCAAGATGGTGCGTATCTAGCTGAATTGTTGCTAGAAAAAGGGTATATCGTTCACGGAATCAAACGTAGAAGTTCCATGTTCAATACAGGTCGCATCGATCATTTATATAAAGATCAACATGAAAAGAAAGTAAATTTCTTTTTACATTATGGTGATCTCACAGATTCAACTAATCTTATCAGAATCATCCAGGAAACACAACCTGATGAAATTTACAATTTGGCAGCTCAGTCACATGTTAAAGTTTCATTTGATTCACCCGAGTATACAGCAAATGCAGATGCAATAGGAACACTACGGATTCTAGAAGCAATTCGAATTCTTAAACTCGAAAAGAAAACACGTTTTTACCAGGCATCTACCTCTGAGATGTATGGGTATGTTCAGGAAATTCCTCAAAAAGAAACTACACCTTTTTATCCCCGTTCACCTTATGGTGTAGCTAAAGTTTATGGCTTTTGGATCACAAAAAATTATCGTGAGGCCTACGGCATGTATACATGTAACGGTATATTATTTAACCATGAGAGTCCTTTGCGCGGAGAAACTTTTGTTACCCGTAAAATTACACGTGCAGTAGCAAAGATTCATTTGAAAATGCAGGAAAAGTTATTTCTTGGAAACCTAGATGCGGAGCGCGATTGGGGTCATGCAAAAGATTATGTTGAAGGAATGTGGATGATGATGCAACAAAAAGAGGGGGATGATTTTGTTTTGGCTACCGGTGTGAAAATTACTGTCCGCAATTTTGTTGAATTAGCTTTCGCTGAAGTAGGAATAAAAATTAGATGGGAAGGAAAAGGAGTAGACGAAAAGGGATATATTTCCGAAACAGGAACTATGGTGGTTGAAGTTGATCCCCGTTATTTCCGTCCAACTGAAGTGGAACTATTGATTGGCGATGCGTCAAAAGCAAAGAAGATATTAGGTTGGGAGCCGAAACACTCACTAAAACAATTGGTAAGCGAAATGGTTGCAAGCGATGTGAAATTATTTGAGAGAGATAAATATTTGTTGGATGGCGGCCATGATGTAATGAATTTTCATGAATAAATAGTTGAGATATTTATTTCTTCCTGATAAGAAATAGAACACATTAAAATACTTTATGAACATAACCGATAAAATATACGTTGCAGGACATCGCGGAATGGTTGGTTCTGCAATTGTAAGAAGATTGCAGAAGGATGGTTTTACAAATATTGTAACGCGTACTTCAAAAGAATTGGACTTAAGAAATCAGCAAGCAGTTGCTGATTTTTTTGCAATTGAAAAGCCACAATATGTTTTTTTAGCCGCTGCAAAAGTGGGTGGTATAATTGCAAACAATACTTATCGTGCTGATTTTATTTATGAAAACATAATGATTCAAAACAATGTGATCCATTATTCATATTTAAATGGTGTAAAAAAACTAATGTTTCTTGGCTCTTCTTGTATTTATCCAAAGATGGCTCCTCAGCCTTTGAAAGAAGAATATTTGCTTACCGGACTATTGGAAGAAACAAATGAGCCGTATGCGATAGCAAAAATTGCAGGGATAAAAATGTGTGATGCCTACAGAGCGCAATATGGGTGCAATTTTATTTCTGTTATGCCAACAAATTTGTACGGATCAAATGACAATTACGACCTGAAAAATTCCCACGTTCTTCCCGCTTTGATCCGTAAGTTTCATACAGCAAAAAAAGAAAATTTGCCAAGCGTTGAAATTTGGGGAACCGGATCACCTATGCGCGAATTTTTACATGCGAATGATCTGGCAGATGCCTGTTTTTATTTGATGCAAAATTATAATGAGGCAGGATTGGTGAATATTGGTGTTGGAGAAGACATTACAATAAAAGATCTTGCATTGTTAGTAAAGAAAATTGTTGGATATGTCGGTGAATTAAAATTTGATACATCCAAACCCGATGGAACGCCTCGTAAATTAATGGATGTAAGTAAACTGCACGCATTCGGTTGGAAGCATAAGATCGACCTGGAAGAAGGAATTGCCGGAGTGTACTCAGAAGTTAAAGATAAATTGTAATGAGTACCAGGTATCAAGTAGCAAGTGTCAAGAGTTTAAGAAGGGCTAGTTTCCTGTTTCTTGTTTCTTGTTTTTTGTGTCTGAATCCGTTGTTTTCTCAGCAAAATTTGCCTTTGAACAGAGAGTGGGGTTTGGATTTTGAAAAAACGAAAATAAGTAAGCTTCGTAACACCTGTCTTGCTTCCTACAATACAGTTGACTTGTCCTGCTTCAAACCATATATTTATCTAACACAAAAAATAAATAAAAACGATTCTTTAAGAAAGACTACATCGGTTTGGAAAAGAAAAATTAAGCTGGAAAATTTAATTATCGTCAACGATACAACCGATAAATTTTATCTTACCATTGACCCGCTTTTTAATTTCGAGTTTGGTAAAGACATGGCAGACACGAGTGGGGAGAAATTATACAAAAATACCCGTGGCTTTTTAATTCGTGGAAGTATCGGAGAAAAAGTTTCTTTCGAATCTTCTTTTTACGAAAATCAGACAACCTATTCCAAATACATCGATAGCTATATTGCGAATACAAATAATTTATTTTCACAAACTGCAAATTATAATTATGCAGTAGTTCCGGGGCAAGGTCGTTCAAAACCATTTAAGAAAAATGGCTATGATTATGCAATGGCATCGGGATACATTTCTTATTCTCCAATAAAAATGTTCAACATTCAGCTTGGTCACGGGAAACATTTTGTTGGTGACGGTTATCGTTCATTATTGTTATCCGATAATTCGTTCAACTATCCGTATGCAAGGGTAACCACGACATATAAAAATATCCAATACACAAATCTATACACATCCTTTATGAATCTGACGGATGGTGGAGTAAAAACGCCGGAACATCTGGAGCGACTTTTTCAGAAAAAGATTGGAAGTTTTCAGTTTTTGTCTTTGAATTTATTTCATCGTTTGCAATTAGGTTTGTTTCAAGGAATGATTTGGGAGGCTTCTGATTCGACAAATCGTCAGCATGTTAATTTCAATACTTTTGATCCTGTCATTGGTGTAAATGCATTGTCTTATGGATTACATAATACGAATAATATATTATTAGGTACAACAATAAAATTGAAAGTCACGAATTCTATTTCTCTTTATGGGCAATATATGCTGGATGATGTATACTCGGGAAAAGGGCCTAGTGGAATCCGTAAAAAATATGGATATCAGATAGGTTTTAAATACTTCGATCTGTTTACAATTAAGAATCTTCATGTTCAGGTGGAATATAATAGTGTTCGTCCTTATGCTTATGCTGCTGAAAATTCCTATCAGAGTTACACGCATTATAATCAAGCGCTGGCTCATCCTTTGGGAGCAAATTTTAGTGAAATGATCGGTTTTATCAATTATCGCTTGAAGGACTTTTTTATAGAACTTAAAGCAAATTATGCGATAAAAGGGAATGATAGTTTGAGTAATAATTTCGGAGGGAATGTTTTTAAATCTGACAATGTTTTTCCGGTTACGCAAAATTTAGATAATATCTCTTTGACACAAGGAGTGAAAACAACCATAATGTATCAGGATATTCACATAGGTTATTTGGTTAATCCCGCAACAAATTTTAATATTGTATTGGGTTTCACAAATAGAATTGAGAAGACCGAAAAATCAACGAATGAAACACAATTCGTATATTTCGGAATCAGAACATCTCTTTCAAATTTTTATTATGATTTCTGAAAGGCACAATGTCGCTTTATATATTAATTTTTTCTTCCCTTGTGGGGAGATAAGGAGGAGCCAATGGGATTTTTAATACTTGTTTTTATTACTTCATTTTTTGTTGTTCTTTTATCAACCCCTTCTTTGATAAAAGTGGCAATTCTTAAGCGATTGTTTGATGCTCCCGGTGATACCCGTAAGTTGCATACACGCATGGTGCCTACCATTGGAGGGATTATCATTTTTGCAGGAACATTATTCTCCTATTCATTATGGTTTCCTGATATCTACGATTATCCTCAATTGGCTAAGAGTTTTAGCGATTATAAATTTATTGTTTCTACGCTGTTGGTTATGTTTTTTGTTGGAGTGAAAGACGATATTATTGGAACTGCACCGGTAAAAAAATTGGTAGCACATGTGTTAGTAGGTATGGTTTTGGTATTAATGGCTGATATTAAAATTGTGAGTATGCACGGTTTGTTTGGAATAGATATTTTGCCTTTATGGACGAGTGTTTTTTTATCTTTGTTCACCTACATTGTGGTAGTAAATGCTTTTAATTTAATTGATGGAGTTGATGGACTTGCAGGAGGTGTTGGGCTTATTGCATCTACAGCATTTGGATTTTGGTTTGCTTTTGCCGGTGACCCTGCAATGGCTTGTCTCGCCTTCTCATTATCCGGTGCTTTATTTGGATTCCTATTTTTCAACTTTTCTCCTGCTAAAATATTTATGGGCGATTCCGGCTCTTTAACTATAGGATTGATCATTTGTGTACTCGCCATTAAAGTAATTGGATTTGATGTTAATTCTATTCAAAGTAGGGTAGTACTGAACATCTCTAAACCTTTATTTGCAATGGCTGTTCTGGTGTATCCTTTGGTAGATACTTTGCGAATCTTTATTTACCGTGCAGTTAGAGGTGTTTCTCCTTTTTCTGCCGATAGAAATCACCTTCATCACCGATTGATAGATATTGGCTTAAGCCATAAGGGAACAGTTATTTCTGTGTATCTGTATAACATATTTATAATTTGTCTTACAATAGTTCTTTCCTTTACAAACCTTGATGTGAATTATTCATTAATAATTATTGCCTTAACGGCCCTCGGAGTGGCACAAATTCCTTTTTTAATTACGAAAAAGAAAAATAGAACAGCAAGGGATAATGACTAAAAACTTCTACATACCTTTTCTGATCTGCATTCTGCTTTTAATTGATACGCCCGCTTTTTCACAGCAATGGAACTATACTCTTAACCGGGATTATTTGTGGGGAGTTGATAATTATTATAATAGTAAAGAGGAAAAGACTCAAACATTTGTTAAACCATTTCGCCTTCAGCAATTAATTCTGATAAAAGATTCATTAGCGGTTTTCCCAAGATTATTGGCGGGCACCAAAGCGGAGGAAAGTGATAAAAAGTCTAAAGGTCAAATTGAAATTTATCCTTTGATGATTGCGCAAGCAGGTTTTGACATGTCGTCAAACTCCCATTTAACAAGTGATGTGGGGATCGGTGGAAATTTGTTAATGTTTTGGAAAGATAAATTTGCGTTGAATTTTAAAGCATTAGGTGGAAAAGGTGTATTTAGTTCCTCTACAGATTCTATTATCCGGAATAGTGGTGTTGTTCCAGGAATGGGGTATGCGTACATTTCTAAAACAGACTCTCTGAATCCTCAATATGCGTATCAATATTTTTCGGGATATGTATCGTATGCGCCAAATAAAATTTTCAATTTTCAAATGGGGCAGGATAAACATTTCTGGGGCGATGGTTACCGTTCGCTTTTTTTGTCTGATGTTGCTGCCCCATATCCTTTTTTTAAGATCACTACCAATGTTTGGAAACTCACGTATGTGAATTTATATACAATCATGAAGGATGCTACAAACCCTTCAGGATTTAAAAAAGACTGGATGAATAAGTACGCCACCTTTCATTATTTGGGTTGGAGCGCCACTAAAAGAATTAATATCGGATTGTTTGAATCCATTGTTTGGCAAGGTTCAGACAGCACTCGTCATCGTGGTTACGATGTAAATTATTTGAATCCGATCATGTTTTTCCGTCCAACGGAATATTCATTAGGTTCTAGTGATAATGCGTTAGTGGGGTTTAGTATCAAGATAAAAATGTTTAAGAAACAACAATTTTACGGACAACTATTGTTGGATGAATTTTCATTGAAAGAAGTAAAAGCGCAAGATGGCTGGTGGGCAAACAAACAAGCTTTTCAAGTAGGGTTTAAAAGTTTTGACCTGTTTAAAATATCCCGACTTAATTTTCAAACGGAATTCAATTATGTTCGTCCGTTCACCTATTCTCATGGAAGTGTGCAGCAAAATTACGGACATATGAACCAGCCTTTGGCGCATCCTTTAGGCGCAAACTTTATGGAGTCGGCAACTTTTTTGAATTACAGATATAAAAGATTTTTCATTGAAGCGAAGTTCACATATGCTGTTTATGGTGGAGATAGTGCCGGAACTGATTATGGAAAAAATATTTTTATTTCATATACAAACCGTGCAAATGAATATGGAAATTTTACAGCACAAGGGTTTCAAACAAATTTGATAACCGCTTCATTGAGGGGGGCCTATATTTTAGATTCGCGTATGAATTTAAAAATTGAATTAGGATTTTCCGATAGGGTAGAACAATCAATATACAGAACGAAACAAATCCCTTTTATTTTCATTGGCTTAAAAACCGATCTCTGTAATTTGTATGACGATTTTTGAGTTTCATCTTCATAATTTAGATTTAATCTAAATTATTACATTTTCTCTTTCTCATTTCCTGAAAAAATGGTAAAATTGCAGTTATATTAATAGCGAGAACACAATTTGCAAACGGAAAACGTAAATATCATCGAAAAGACAGATTCTACACCAGGAAAGTTAGCGGATTTTGCTATGCTGATGAAGTTCAGATTGGCTTCTTTGGTAGTGTTTTCTGCTGCAATAGGATATGTTGCAGCCTCCGACCATGTTAATTGGGCGCATATGGGTTGGTTGGTATTGGGTGGCCTATTGGTTACCGGTTCTTCCAATGCTTTTAACCAGATATTGGAGCGCGACCTTGATAAATTAATGACCCGTACCGAAAATCGTCCTTTGCCACAGGAGCGTATGCGTGTAAATGAAGCGCTGATAATAGCTTCTGCTGCAGGCATTACAGGCATAACTATCCTTTGGATCTTTATGAATCCCTTAAGTGGTATTTTAGGATTATTAGCCTTGCTATTATACACTTTAGTTTATACTCCTCTTAAAAGGATCACTCCTTTTGCAGTATTTGTTGGAGCTTTTCCCGGAGCTATTCCTCCTTTATTGGGCTGTGTAGCCGCAACAGAAGGTTTTGGAAATATTCCTTTCATTGGTTGGGTAATGTTTGTGGGACAATTCATGTGGCAATTCCCTCATTTTTGGGCCATTGCTTGGGTGTTGGATGACGATTATAAAAAAGCAGGATTCAGAATGTTGCCATCTCCTGGTGGACGCGATAAAAGCAGTGCTTTTCAGGTTTTGGTTTACACCTTATTTTTATATCCGATAAGTCTGTTGCCGGTGATGTTCCATTTTTCGGGACTGGCATCTTCAATAATCATCTCATTTTGCAGCATTTATTTTTTATATCAGGCCTATAGGTTATATAAGGAGTGTTCTGTAGAAGCAGCCAGGAAGCTTATGTTCGGATCATTCTTTTATTTACCCGCAATTCAATTAGCAGTACTTTATGGATAATACCTTATCAATGGAAGAAAGACTATCTCCAACGGAAGAAAAACGTCAGATACAAGAAAAAGTATCAAAGCCATTGCTTTATCTAGCTATGGGAAGCATGGTAATGATCTTTGCATCATTAACAAGCGCCTATGTTGTAAGAATGGGTAAAGGCGATTGGTTACGATTTGAATTACCCCAAATGTTCTATATCAGTACTGCGGTTATTATAATTAGCAGTGTAACAATGAATTGGGCTCTTTCTTCCGCAAAAAAGAACGATTACAGGAATATGAAAAGAGCGACATTGATCACCTTGATTTTGGGCTTAACATTCGTTGTTTTTCAGTTTCAGGCTTGGAGTGTTTTAGTGGACCAAAAGGTGTTTTTTGCTGGAAAATATAGTAATGCATCAGGTTCTTTTTTGTATGCCTTAACAGGGTTGCATTTGGCCCACCTTGCATTCGGAATAATAGCATTGATAGTGGTTTGGATAAAGACAATTTTTAAAAAATATAATTCAGAAAACCTGCTGGGAATTAAGTTATGTGCCATTTTTTGGCACTTTTTAGATGCCCTGTGGATATATTTGTTTTTATTTTTATTATTCGTACGATGAAAAATAAAAAAAATTTCGCATATTAGCACCCGAAAAATCAATCATTAACTGACCAAGGTCATAGAGGGTTATAAAAAATCAGTACTTAGATTATTAATTAGTAAAAAAGTATGTCAAATCACACAATAACAGCAACAGATTCAGAATCACCTTGGAGTGGTGGAAAATCACCATTTGGCGTTAGTTACGGAAAACTATTTATGTGGTTTTTCCTTGTATCTGATGCTTTAACATTCTCCGGTTTATTATGCGCTTATGGTTTTATGCGTCATACACACCCTGAAGTTTGGCCAAATCCAAGTGACGTATTTACGCACTTCCCTTTTTATGAAGGACATATTCCATTGGCATATGTAGGTTTAATGACGTTGATCTTGATCATGTCTTCTGTAACAATGGTGTTGGCTGTTGAAGCAGGGCATAGGAACGATAAGAAAAAAGTGAGCTTCTGGTTGCTTTTGACCATTATTGGTGGTGCAATGTTCGTTGGTTCTCAGGCTTGGGAGTGGTTTCATTTCATAAAAGGAACAGATCACGGTGCTGTGCGTAATTTCATCAGAGATGGTGTGTGGGTTACCGATACATTCAAAGGAGCAAATATGCATACGAATGAATATGGTTTACCTGTGTTTGGAAACTTCTTTTTCTTTATAACAGGATTTCACGGCTTTCACGTATTTAGTGGTGTAATTATCAATATTGTAATTTTTATTAATGTATTGAAAGGCACGTATGAAAAGCGTGGTCACTATGAAATGGTTGAGAAAACCGGTTTATATTGGCACTTTGTGGATTTGGTTTGGGTGTTCGTATTTACGTTCTTCTACCTTTTGTAATTACCTTAGGTAATTTGGTTTTTATAATTTATAATTTAATTTTTATAGTATGTCAGAATTTCACGATGATTACCCACAATATGAGTTAATGGCTCATCACAGCGAAGAAGAAGGAGTTAAAAAGCGTAAAAAACTTTGGAATGTATTCTGGATCATGCTTACTATTACCATCATTGAACTTATAATAGGTTCAAAAGCAGCAAGCATGGGATTGTTGGATGATGTTACAAGAACATCTGGAATTACATTGAAATTTATTTTCATTGGATTAACAATTCTTAAAGCTTTTTACATTGTTTTTAGTTTCATGCACTTAGGTGAAGAAAGAAAATTTTTGAAATTTGCGATTGTTGGACCTTATATGATTTTTATTCTTTATTTGATTTGGATGTGTGTTACAGAGGCAAATTATGCGAGAATTCATAAGAATGATATGGATAGCATCATTGTTCAACAAAAAATTGAGTTGAACAAAGCTGCAACAAGCGGACATCACGAAGGTGCAGCATCTGAAGAAACGGCTAAACCTGCCGAAGGAGCAAATCCTTAAACAGATCAATAATATTTATATAATGGTCTCGCAAATATTGTGAGACCATTTTTGTTTGTACTTTTGTGAGCCAATATTTATCATGAAAAAAAAATTATTCATTTTACTTTTTTTGTTATCATTCCCTTCTGCTTTATATGTTTTACTATCAGTAGGCAAAACAAACTTTATTCATTTGCCCTATTACGGAGAAAAAGAATTGGCTAAAAACGGTCATGATACGATATACCAAACGATTGCTCCTTTTAGTTTTATTAATCAGGATGGGAAAATAATTACAGATAAATATTATGACGGAAAAATATATGTAGTCGATTACTTTTTTACAACATGTAAAACGATTTGTCCAAAAATGACAACAGAGCTACTTCGTGTTCAAGATAAATTTGCGTATACAAACGGATTGGTTGAAATACTTTCACATACTGTAGATCCGGAAAATGATTCTGTTCCTGTACTCAAAGCATATTCGGAAATGGTACATGCCGACACAAAAACATGGAATTTTGTGACCGGTGATAAAAAACAATTATACGAAATGGCGCGCCACAGTTATTTGCTTAATGCCTTGAAAGGTGATGGTGGTCCGGATGATTTTATTCATAGCGAATTGTTTGTACTGATAGATAAGGAAAAGCACATCAGAGGAATTTACGATGGAACAAATATAAAAGCTGTAAGTAATTTGATCGATGATATTAAGGTGTTGATTGCGGAATTCATGATCAAGGAAAAGAAGAATAATAACGAGAAAAGTCCCGCAGAATAAATTTCAAAAATATAACTATGAAGGATAAATTAGTTTTCAGAATTATAATGGTAGTTTCCATTGTTGTTTTTATAGCAGTAATAATATTAAATAAAAAAATATTACCTGTTCCTGAAGTTATCCCTGATTTTGTGTATAAATTACCAAAGCTAAACGCTATGCTTAATGGCACTTGCGCTCTTCTCTTGCTATTGTCTTTGTATATGATCAGACAGGGTAATATTGCAATGCATAAAAAATTAAATATTATCGCATTTGTATTGTCAGCTGTGTTTTTGGTTTCATATATTACGTATCATTGGATGGCACAAGAAACAATCTATCCTAAAGAATTGTCGAGTCGTGCGACCTATTTAATAATTTTGATCAGTCATATAATTTTAGCAGCATTAGTTTTGCCCTTGGTTTTATTGTCCTTTTATTACGGACTTAAAACCCAACAGGCCGACGGTGATTTATATATTAAAAAGCATAGAAAAATAACGCGCTGGAGCTATCCTATCTGGTTGTATGTTACGATCTCAGGGGTAGTCGTATATTTAATGATATCTCCATTCTATACACATTAATTTTTTGTATATTTATTATAGAAATGAAAATAAAAAGAATCTTATCATTTTGTATTTTGACCCTGTTGATGTTTGTCAACAATGTTCATACATATGCGCAATGTGCGATGTGCAGAACTTCAGTTGAAAGCGATTTGAATAATGGTGGTTCGATAGGCAAGGAATTAAATACCGGCATATTATACCTCATGGCTATTCCTTACATTCTTTTAATGAGTGGAGCGTATGTTTTTTTTAAGAAACCGATTGACGCAAAAGTAAAAGCGTGGAAAGAAAAGCATTTCCCTTCAAAGCAGCCAAGCTAAATCCTAATATATTTATTCATGAAATTAATAGCATTGGGTTAGGCTATTGTTTCAGATCCTAACTCCTATCACACAAACATCATCTACCTGTTCCAGATTTGTTTTCCAATCCTTAAAAGCGATCTCTAATGATTGCATCTGTTTCTCCTGAGTAAGATTTGCATTTTGCAATAGCATTTCCTTCAATGCCTTATACTTAAACTTTTTACCTCTCTCTCCGCCAAATTGATCAGCAAAGCCATCGGTAAGCATAAAAAGGGAATTACCCTGCTGAAGCTGGATGGAGTGTGTTGTGAAAGCAGAGGGGTTAACAGTTTTTCCTATCGGCTGTTTGTCCGCTTTGATTTCAATAAGTTCATTTTCTTTGGTATACCATATCGGACTGTTCGCGCCGGCCCATTTTATTTCCTTTGAACCTTTGTTGATAGATAAAAACGAAATATCCATGCCGTCTTTTACATCCTTATCACTTTTTGAAAATGTTTCTAAAACAAGTTCCCTTGTTTTGTCAAGTATCTTTCCCGGTTCGATCATTCCGAATTCAAACACTGCTCTGTTTAGGGCATTGCTGCAAACGATACTTACCATTGCACCCGGGACACCATGCCCTGTGCAGTCTGCGACAGCCATAAGAATTATTTCTGAATCCGAGGGTTTATTGGTTTCAATTTTATTCCATTTTCCATTTTCAAATCGAATAACCTCCATCCAATAAAAATCACCAGCAACAATGTCTTTTGGTTTATAAAAAATAAAGGATTCGGGTAAATGTTCTTTTACAAAACGTGCAGGAGGAAGAATCGCATCTTGCAACCTTTTTGCATAGTTGATAGAATCTAAAATTTCTTTTTGTTTTGCTTCCACCAGGTCTTTTTGCGATTCGATAATTATTTTTTGCTTATTGGAAAGTCGTAGGCGGTTGAAAACAAAAAAAGCAAACAGCAGGACAAATATTAATCCTGTGGTTATGGAATAGCTGATAATTTTTTGCTTTTGCTCTTTCTCTGCAGAGATGGCCAGTTGCTTTTCATTTTCTTTATCATCTAATGCTTTTTGTTTTTCAAAAGTGTATTGCATTTCTTTTTGCATTACTTCTTGCTGATTTTTTTCACTTTGTATGCTATCACGCATAGCAATGTATAATTCATGCATGGCAAGTGCTTCAGCAGCCTTCCCTTCCTTTTTATAAATATCATATAAGTTCAAACTAGCTTCCCTCATCCCTGTAATAAATTCGCCTTCCTTGGAAATAGCCAAAGCTTTTTTCAATATTTCTATAGCTTTCTTGGTTTGATTTGTTCGCTGGTAGTTTAGTCCAATAATCGTCATCACATTTGAAACAGAATTTTTATCTCCAAACTCTTCAAACAATTTCAATGCTCTGTTACTGAAATCCATTGATTTTTCTAAATCATTTTGATCGGAATAAATAACGCCCAAAACATATAATGCATTTGCATAACCATTTTTATCATTATTTTCCTCTGATAATTTTAAGCTGCGGTTTTCAGCCTCTATTGCCTTATCATATTGTCCAAGGTTTTTGTAAATAGAACCAAGATTTCCTAGTGCGAAGGCCATCGCAGTTTTTTTATTGAATTTTTCGCTCAGCTCCAAACTTCGCTGATAATACTCCATGGCTTTTTTATTGTTTCCCTGCTCCGCATAAATAACACCTATGTTATTTAGGTTGTTGGCCATGTCCTTGTAGTTATTAATTTCTTCAGCGATCTTGAGTCCTCTTGTGAAATAATCGATCCCCCTGATATTATCGCCTCGAAGTGAAAAAGAGGTGCCCATTACTTGCAATGCAAAAACCTGATAATGTTTTAATTTTTTTTCTACAGCAAAGTCGTACATTTTGTTTGCCAAAATAAAAGCGGTATCAGGCTGAGAGTATAGATAACCCTTTAGGCAGATCCGTTGCATAGCTTGTAATCGGATAGTATCAGGACGGGAAGCATCCTTCCATACGTTCGAGAGGCTGTCAACATTGACTTGTGCGGATGTATTAAGTTGGAGGAGTGTGAAAAATAAGAAATAAAAAAGAAATTTGAACCTGTGGAGAGACATGTTTATTTTCATTTTGGTTTGTGCGTATCAAATATACTAATACTAGGATTAATGGCAACGATTGATTTTCAGTCTATCAAATAAAAAAATAGCATATATTTGAACAGAATTTAGCAATAACCCGTTAAAAATCCTATTCACATGATCATTAATTCAATAAAAAAACATTCTGTAAATGTTGGTATTGTTACAATATCAGCGTTGTTGCTATTTAGCTGCGGCACAAGCAGTTCAAGCGATTCAAAAGGAACAAATGATTCCGTTCCTGCATTGGATTCTATTCCAAAGATTCATTCTGAGAACGCTTTTTATTCGATTCCTTCTCCTATTCAACTCGGTCAGATGTTGCAAAGAGCCGGTGCGACTTATGATATCAAATTACTGAATTCGGTAGATAATGTGTCAAAATATTCTACGACAAAGAGTAAAGCCATGAATCTTGGAGTTTATGGTGCTGACCTTAGTTATTCAGCAGTGTTCAACCAAACACAACAGACAATGACCTATCTGGAAAAGTCGAAAAAGTTGGCTGAAGAACTTGGCTTAACGACTAGCTTCTCTGCAGAAATGATGAAACGCATGGAAAAGAATGCAGGAAATAAAGACTCTACGTTTCAGATCATTTCTGAGTTATTCCTGAGTTCGAATGAAGCACTAAAAGAAAATGATCAATCTAACATTTCTGTTTTGGTTCTTACAGGCGGTTTTATTGAAGGAATGTATGTTGGAACACAAGTGGCAAAAACGGTAAAAGATAATAAAGCCATTTATGCACGTGTTGCAGAATTTAAAGGGTCCTTAAATAACTTAATCATGCTGGTAAGTACGGTGAATGATGCCGCTGATTCTGATATTTTAACAGATCTGAAAAAGATTAAAGCTGTTTATGACGAAACGCCTGTTTCTGCCGAAAAGCCTGTTACAACAGTTGATACCACTAAAAAAGTGATGACAATTGGCGGGAAATCACATTATAATTTGTCGAAAGAACAGATTGAAAAAATTACTGCTTTAGTTGAAACTACAAGAACTAAGATCATTAAACCTTAAAAATCCAACGGATGAAAAATATTTTCAGAGTACTATTTTTAGTACTAGTATACAACACGGCAGGCTACTCACAATGTAATGGTTTCGCAAAAAAGAGCATTACTAAGTTAAAGCCTTATTTGAATACGCAACAAGTGTTTAGTACGGTTTTGTTAAATGGCGACAAAACACAACTTTCTTCTACCTTTTATTATGGAGATGAATATCGTCTTTTGATCAGTGCCGAAGATCAATTAGGGAAAATTCAGTTGAACGTGAAAGATGCGCAAGGCAATGTCGTTTATACCACAAAAGCATATGGAACCATCATGTGGGATTTTAATGTTGAAGCGTCACAGGACCTTACCTTGGAATTAATTACACCGCCTGCACCGGAAAAAGAAACCGTTGATAAAAGCGGATGCGTTTCTATCGTTATCGGATTTAAATAAAAGCATTTTCTATTGATAAAGATCCTTTGCACGCGCGAAGGATCTTTTTTGTTAAATAATTGATAAATCGAATATCTTTATGCAGAATCTGCAGAGACGACATTTTCTGGAGACCTTGTTTTAACAGATTAGTAATCCTAAAGGATTTTTAAATTATAAAATTAGCTCGAATGAATTATTCCTTGACAAACCAATTTGCAGCATCTGCTCAATTTATAACTAGATCAACAATCCTCTATCAAAAATACTATTAAGGATAAATGCAAAAAATAAAATATTTAGAGGGCTTGCGTGGTATAGCAGCTTTGATTACTTTATTTGCACATTTAGCAGTGACCTGCTTTATTACTCATCAACAATTTTTGTATTCAAAGATAAATAACTGGGAAGTAAATTCTGTTTTAAAACTTTTTTTGATCAATTCAATAAATAAGTTGGTAGATGGAAAATTTGCTGTTTGGATCTTTTGGGTTTTAAGTGCATATGTCATTTCAATACTGTTTTTTAAAAAGAATGAAAATTATGACAAGGTGTTGATAGGCTATTTTACAAAGCGGTATTTTCGTCTATTTATTCCTGTATTATTTTCGGTGATCTTTGCTTATCTGTTGCTAAAGTTTGGATTTATGTATAATAGGAAATTAGCAGTTATACTCGGACCTCCTTATCAAAATGGCTGGTTGGATAATTTTTATTTTTTTGAACCCGATTTTTTTAAGGCTGTTGGATCTGCAATGTATGCAACTTTCTTTAGTTATAGACCTGACTATACATACAATTCTGTATTATGGACAATACAGAATGAATTTTTAGGTTCGCTTTTCACTTTCAGTATTTTTGGAGTAATTCGGCATAATTCCAAAAGATATATTTTATATTTTATAATCATGGTTGTCCTTATTAAATTAGAGATAATTTGGTTGTGTGCATTTGTGCTTGGCCACATTTTATGTGATTACGATTTTTCAAACTCCGAGAATAGAGTTGTAAAATATATAAAGGCAAAGGAACTGCGCATACATAGTTTCAAATTTATTGGCTTTGTGTTCAGTATTTTATTTATGGTTTTTGGTAATGAAATATTAGACTTCCTTCAAATATCTCCTGATTACAACAATCTTATTTTAAGTGTTTTTCTTGTTTATATATGTTTGAGAAACGATTATTATAAATCGATATTTTCCTCCAAGATTCCGTATTGGTTAGGAAAAATTTCATTCGGATTGTATTTAATACAACTTCCCATTATTTGCTCCTTGACAAGCTATCTAATACTTGCCAATAATACTTTTCAAGGGAAGATTGTTGCTTCGGTCATAACAATCGCATTAGTCTTAATGGGGGCGGCATTTTTTACTAAATTCATTGATAAGAAAAGTGTATATTTTGCAAATCGCGTTGGTGATTATTTTAAGCAGTTTTCCTAATTTTAGACCAATTACCCTTCCTTAAGAATGTTGTTTCAAAATGCTTTTTGCCCCAGCTTGGCAATCCATTATTAATATCAGTACACACAACTATCTTAGCTCCGGAGGAGCGACCTGTTTTTGCCAAGTGTTAATTATAATTTCTCCAAGGTAAAAGATAACATCAATTCATTACGAAATTGAAATTTGTATGGAGGATAAGGTGTATATCTTATTCTGCTGTCAATTATAAAATCCAGATATCTGAAGATCTTAATAATAATTCTATTTCGAAAATCAATGTCAAATTTTGAACGGTTGATCGCATTTGCAAAACAATGGGAGTAGTTTTCCCATCTTACATGAGTGCCAATATTTTTTCGTATGTACGTCTGAATTCCAAATCCATATTCTGAGGTGATCAATGTTTTTTTGTAGATGATATCATTTTCATGATTGAAAGGTTCGAATTCTAAAAGAGGCGTTGTTGAAGAGCGTAGCGTCACGAAGGTGAAGTTCATTCTACATGTTTTCCAAAAATGAATTGTTGTTCCATAGCCAATTTCAATATTCATAGGACTGCCGAATCCTGATGACCATCGTTGATAGCATGCTCCGCTGTCAGTGTAATAATTTTCATAGGTTGACAGGAACTGAGAATTAAAATATAGTGTAAATATATTTTCGAATTTTTTGTTTGTATTTTTAACAACCTCAGTACTGAAATCCAGGTAATCCGAATTTTTGTACCAAGTGCTATCTACAAATTTCATATATCCTAATTCTCCGTTAAAGCGGATATGTGTTTCCCAAAGGCTTGCTATGCTGTCGTAATTGACATTTGAGCGCAACAAAAATGAATAATTATTATTCCCGTTATATTTCCAGTTTTTGTAATGAACATATGAAGCTGAAAAATTATTTGAATACGTGAGTGTTGATGGAATATAAAAATGTTTTTTAGTCTTTATAGTATCATTTTGTGATGACAAATTATTGGCATAGACATTTAAAATGATAATTAGCAGAAAAACATAATTTCTCCTGCGTCCACATTTGTCAACCATTTATTTTAATTTTTTGACAATCTGAAATGTAATAGATGTGGCATTTAAATATTAAGTTTAAATACATGTCCTTAAAAATTATTACCTCTTTCTTGCTGTTTTTTTTGTTTTGTGACTATATATTTTTATCATGTCACTCTTTTCTAGAGGCCAAAAATCCATATAATCGGTGGTGACTTTAATAGTTTTTATTTTTTGGTCATTTTTATTAACTATGCTTTTTTCCCAATCCTCCATTTTTGTTTTATTTACTTTTCCTGTCCATTTTGCCCAATACATAATCAGATAATAATCATATCCTTTAAACTCGTCTGGATTGATATCCTTTCCATCTAACGCCTTTATTTGTTTAAGATATTCAGATAAATTATTAGTGGAATCTATTTTAATAACATTTTTTGGATTTAAAAAAGTTATTAAGCTGTCATTCTGTGCATTACATTTTTTATTATCTCTGTATAACATTAA
>CANJPX010000032.1 GCA_947476185.1 Bacteroidota bacterium | reverse complement strand
TGTGGAACCGGTGATGAAGTGCCTCAGGAAATCGTGAAACTGATGTTACTCTTGAAGATCCAGGCATTGTCGTACGGTAGATCAGCTGTGCAATTACAAACTGTAGAACGACTTGTTGATTTTTTTAATAATGATATTTATCCTGTTGTCTATCAACAAGGTTCTTTGGGCGCTTCAGGTGATCTATCTCCTTTGGCGCATATGAGTTTGCCATTGTTGGGTTTGGGAGAAGTGTTTTATAAAGGCAAAAAGCAAGCGGCAGCAGATGTATTGAAACAATTTAATTTAAAATCAATTACACTAAGATCAAAAGAAGGGTTGGCATTATTGAATGGAACACAATTCATGAGTGCTTATGGTGTTTGGTGTTTATTACAAACTCGTAAATTATCCGTTTCTGCTGATGTTATCGGGGCAATTTCATTGGATGCATTCGATGGTCGTATCGATCCTTTTAAACCACATATCCATGCTATTCGTCCGCATAAAGGTCAAATAAAAACTGCGGAAAATATGCGTAAGCTATTAGAGGGTAGCGAAATAATTAATAGAAAAAAAGAGCATGTTCAGGATCCGTATTCATTCCGCTGTATACCTCAGGTACATGGTGCTTCTAAAGATGCAATTGAATATGTAGAAAATGTTTTCTTAACCGAAATAAATTCTGTAACAGATAATCCTACAGTTTTTCCTGATGAAGATGAAATTATTTCCGGAGGTAATTTCCACGGACAACCGCTTGCACTCGCATTGGATTTTTTGGCAATCGCTTTGTCTGAATTGGGAAGTATTTCGGAAAGAAGAACCTATCAGTTGATCTCCGGAACAAGAGGGTTGCCGGCCTTTTTGGTTGCCAAGCCGGGATTGAATTCAGGATTTATGATCCCTCAATATACCGCTGCAAGTATCGCTAGTCAGAATAAACAATTGTGTTCTCCTGCTTCAGTTGATTCAATCGTAAGTTCAAACGGACAAGAAGATCATGTTTCTATGGGCGCTAATGCAGCCACAAAATGTTATAAAGTGGTGGAGAATTTGCAGCGTATTTTGGCTATTGAAATTTTCAATGCCACACAAGCCTTGCAATTCAGAATGCCACTTAAGTCTTCTTCTGTTATTGAAAAAGTGATTACTGATTATAGAAAATTAGTTCCATTTGTTGATGAAGATAAAATTATGTACACTCAAATTGATCAAAGTGTTCAATTTTTAAAGCAAACGGATTTCGTTTTTTGATTTCTATGCTTTGCTCAATATTGTGAACCAAGGACGTCGGGCTCCTTCTAGATCAAGGGTCTTCCTGACACATGGATGAGCTTTGAAGAAAGTTTTTAATCTCTTTATGATTGCTTACCTTTGATAAAATGAAAACCGCTATGAAAAAAATTTCTCTTTCTTTTTTTTGTACACTATTTTTTGTCAATATACTTTCTGCTCAGTACACCAATGTGATGATCAGTAATGTGAATGACCCAGAGGAGGTAACTATTCGGATAAATCCAAAGAACCCGAATCAGGTTGTTGCCGGTGCAAATATTGATAATGTTTTTCGTTCTAATGATGGTGGTGCCTCATGGACCCAAACATTTTTATCGGATCCTACAAACGGAGTTTGGGGTGATCCTATCGTTTTTACTGATACTACAGGAGATTTTTATTATTCACATTTATCCAATCCTTCTTCAGGTGGAAGCTGGGTTGACAGGATCGTATTTACTAAGTCAACCGATGGCGGAGTTACCTGGTGGCCGAGTGGAACATCTACCGGAAAAAATGGTACGAAGGTGCAAGATAAAGAAGGAATTGTAGTAAATCCGTTAACGAATGAGATCTATGTTACATGGACTCAGTTTGATTCTTATGGTACTTCATCGGCAACCGATAGCTCCGTGATCATGTTTTCAAAATCTTCTGATGCCGGTTTGACCTGGAGTATCCCCCTTCGAATAAGTAAAGATGGTGGTGATTGTGTTGATAGCGATAATACTGTTGAAGGAGCAATTCCTTCTGTTGGTCCTGCAGGAGAAATATATGTTGTTTGGACCGGGGCCAATGGTCTCGTGTTTAATAAGAGTCTGGATGATGGCTTGACTTGGTTGTCGCATGAAACAAATGTTACTTCGATGCCGGGAGGATGGGATTATAATATTGCGGGTTTGCAACGTTGTAACGGTTTGCCTCAGGCGATCTGTGATCGTACGGGAGGAGTGAATAATGGAACCATTTATGTTAACTGGACAGATCAACGTAATGGTACCGGAGATACTGATGTTTGGTTGGTTAAATCTACAGATGGCGGAACAACATGGTGTTCACCAATCCGAGTGAATAATGATGTTGCAGGATCACAACAATTTTTATCATGGATGGATGTAGATAAAATTACCGGTACGGTTTATTGTGTTTTTTATGACAGAAGAAATTATGCTTCATCTAGTCAGCAAACGGATGTGTATATCGCAAAATCTGTGGATGGCGGAAATACATTTACAAATTATAAAATAAATCAAACAAGTTTTATTCCTAGTCCTGCTGTATTCTTTGGAGATTATATTGGAATATCTGCATACAATAATATGGTGCGCCCTATTTGGATGGCCTATAGTTCCTCTACCTTAAGTGTTTGGACTGCTTTGCTAGATGGTTCAACGATGAGTATAAATGAATCCTCTTTAAATGCATTTTCTCCTGTGGAGCTAGAGCAGAATCAACCAAATCCGTTTATCCAGACAACATGGATCAAGTTTGGTTTGAAGAAATCTGCAACGGTTAATTTGGAGGTGTTTGATGTATTAGGAAATAAAGTGGCGACACTTTATAATAAAGAACAATTCTATGAAGGTGATTACGATTACATATTTAATGCAACAGCATACAATTTGAAATCCGGAATATATTATTATTCCATTTCTTGTAACGAGTATGTTGTAACCAAAAAAATGATCGTTTATTGATGAAAAAAATCCTTTCATTAGTTCTGATTCTTTTTTCCTTTTATGGCTTTGCTTGTGAATGTCCTCCATCATCTCCTATTTCTAAAGAGTTGTGTCAGAATTATGATGTGATCTTTTATGGCATGGTTGATTCTGTAACGCCATGTAATTCCAAAGGCTTTTCTACTGCCTTTTTTACGATCACAGAATTGTATAAAGGGAATGCTGAGAAAAATGTAAAAATTGATTTTGATTGTTCTTCAGCCTGTATGATGAGCTTTTTAAAAGCAGAAGAGTGGTTGATCTATTCAAAGTATGTGAAATTTGATCAGTTGAAGGTAACTTTTTGTGAGCATAGCCGGAAAAAATACAATGACGATTCGCAAGATGTTTTCCTAATTGAGGCGCAACGAACGTTTGAAAAGGAAAAAGAATTTTTGAAGACCACATTCGGACTCCAGTATTTTATCCATGGCAATGATTTAAATAAGCAGGAAAATGAAATTGGTCCCCGTAATGATCAGCCTAGTGCTTACGGTAAATTGATTTTATTATTAGTTTCTGTTTCTGCAATGGGGATAGTTTATTTCGTAACACGTAAGAAAAAATAAAATGCAACATTTTAAATCACATCCTTGGCATGGAATCTCCATTGGAGAAAATGCCCCTGAGATCGTAACAGCATTTATAGAGATTGTTCCAACAGATACTGTCAAATATGAAATCGATAAAGAGTCCGGCTATTTAAAGATCGATCGGCCTCAAAAATTTTCCAATGTTGTTCCCACATTGTATGGTTTCATTCCTCAAACATATTGTGATGTGAAGGTTGCAGAATACGCTGCTTTAAAATCTGGAAGGATAGTTGCGAAAGGCGATGGTGATCCATTGGATATTTGTGTGTTGAGTGAAAAGGTGATAACGCATGGAGACATTATCTTGCAGGCTATTCCAATTGGTGGTTTTCGACTGATAGACAAAGGAGAAGCTGATGATAAAATTATAGCTGTGATGAAAAACGATGAAGTGTTTGATGGATGGAAAGATATATCTGATTGTACAGAAGCTGTTATAGATCGCTTAAAACATTATTTCCTGACCTATAAAAACATTCCGGGAGCAGAGAAGCCAACCTGTGAGATCACGCATGTTTATGGAAGAGAAGAGGCATACGAGGTGATAAAAAGAAGCAGAGAGGATTATAAAAATAAATTTTTAGTTAAGTAAATTTGTGGAAGATAAATTCTTATCACTAGTTATTTTGAGCAAAGTCGAAGTGCTCATACTTACGCTAAAGAGTCTCTATCTTCCAATACAGAATTATTAGAACGTCAATCACATTTTAAAGATGTCTATATCAATGCTTAATGTATATTGTATTCCGGGTATGGGTGTTGATGGTAGGTTATTCAAAAATTTAAAATTGAATAATTGTAAGATCCATTATATTAAGTGGGAACCGGCGTCTAAAAACGAGACGCTGCCGCAGTATGCAATGCGTCTTGCAAAACAGATAGATGATTCTCTCCCCTTCGCATTAATTGGAGTTTCACTTGGTGGAATGTGTGCCGTTGAGATTGCAAAAAAATTAAAGCCTGTTAAAACATTTGTCATTTCAAGCTGTAAAACCTTTGATGAACTCCCTTCAAAGATCACTTTTTGGAAAAATATTCCTGTTTATAAAGTGTTGAGTGATTCTGTTTTCAAAAGATCAGCCTTATTAATTAAAAAGCAATTTGGTGTTGTTACAAAAGAACAAAAAAATAAATTTAAGGAGATGTTGAATACCTCTCCGCAAGGATATTTTGTTGGTGCAGTAAATTGTATTGTCAATTGGAAAAACAAAGAGATACCTCATAATATAATTCATATTCATGGCACAGCTGATAAGGTGTTGCCTTATGAAAATCTAAATTGTGATTATACTATTCAGGAAGGAAATCATTTTATGATCGTCAGTAAGGCTGATGAGATAAATGAAATTATTAATAGGGAATTAGGTTTGACTAAAATTCTGTAAGACTATTTCTTTACCACATTCTCGCCACCCATCAACACATATTGGATCATATTCGCTCCCATTTTCAAGGCTTTTTGATGCATTTCGGGAGAGTCTTTATGAACTTCAAAACTTTCCCAGCCATCACCAAGATCGCATTCATAGTCATAAAAACATACCAAACGCCCCTGGTAAATTAATCCAAATCCTTGCGGTGCTTTTCCATCGTGCTCATGGATCTTTGGCAAACCATTCGGGAAATCATATTTCTGATGGTAAATGGGATGTGAGAATGGTAATTCTATAAAATCTAATTCAGGGAAAACTTTTTTCATTTGCGGACGAATGAATTTGTCGATCCCGTAATTATCGGAGATGTGTAAAAATCCACCACCTATCAAATAATTACGCAGATTATCGGTCTCTTGCGAATTGAATACAATATTCCCGTGACCTGTTATATGCACAAAAGGGTAGTTGTAAATATCCGGACTGCCAACTTCAACGGTAGCCTGTTCCGGGTTGATATTGGTTTTTAAATTGGTATTGCAAAATTCAATAAGATTTGGTAAAGATGTTTCCAGATTGGCATACCAATCACCGCCACCACCATATTTCAATAAAGCAATTTGATAGGAGGGAGCAGGGATAAATCCTGCAACGACCATAATAATTATAAAGGAGAATATTATTTTTTTATACATATTAAAATTTATAAATGCGAATTGTTGTTTTAACTGTTCAACCTTTCTTTCGCTTCTTTCAAAGATAGGTACATTTCATTAAAACGTTCCAATACTTTTTCCAAAAAAATATCGTCTATCATTTTCTGGATACCTTCAATACCATCAATTTCACTATGTGCAATTTTGATTGTTTGTTCCATAGGTCCCGCCATGAATTGGATCTGGTATTTTTCATTCATTGAAAAAATATTGATGCTTATTTTCGGGTGCGGTATGTTGGCGATGATTCTCATTTAATTTATCGTATATTTTTTATTTATTTGCCAACTGCATATTTTTTTAATTGCCTACTCTTTTTCTTCCTAACGTTATACTTTGAATGGTCCGCTGTTAAAAAAATTTGTTCCTGCATCACCTTCTTTTCTTATTTTGGCTTGGATCTTATGTGCTAATTCGGCATAGTTTTCCATTTTATTTTTTTTGAGAAATACCGCGGCTTCATCATCACCGTTAATGTAGTTCGCCATTGCTGCCCATTGAAATGCGCGAAGATCCATTAATACTTTGAATGCTTTTTGATCTTCCCAAATTGCATTTACAAACGCAGCCAGGGCAATGTGTTTGTGAACCAGCAAATATTCCAGTGCTTTAGCATATCTGCTGCAAGCGTCTTTTAGCTGCACCAATTCTTCAAAGCGGTTGTCCTGAAGCCATTTTTTTGCCCCCAGATCGCCTTCCACCCAGGCGCCTGTTTTTTCTATTGCTTCTTTTGAGTAATTCATTTGACTATAAATTTACAATTATTATTTAAGCTTACCAGCTTCCTCCGCCACCGCCGCCACCGAAACTGCCACCACCAAAACCTACGAATCCACCACCACCGGAGGAGCCTCCAGCCCCAATACTTCCATAGGAACTAATTCCGGAGCCTCTGGATGAAGCATTTTTTACCAGAACATCAACTAGCTTTGTGAAAATAATAAAATTATTTTTTAATAACCATTCGTATGCAGCATCATCACCATGAACTGAACTAACTGTTGCCGCCCATTCACGTTCGTTGGTAGCCATTAGTAGATCGAATGCTTTTTCTTCTTTTTGTAAAGCAGCTAAAAAATTTACAATGGTTGGAAATTTTTCTTTATTACTTAAAAGAAATAGTATGGCTTGAGTGTTTTCGGAATTCACTATATCAACAAATGCTGCCAGTTCTTTCCACTTACTTTCGGAAAGCCAAACATATGCCCCCTGATCATCATCTAATGCATTTATAAAGCCTTGAATTGCTGTTTCAGGGTATTTCATTTTTTGATCTTTTTCTTTTTAGGTTTTGGGATAGTTCCAATGCGGCCATCTCCTTTTAGGATCAGTTCACAGACTCTGTTGACGTCTGTTTCAAATGAATCAGCATCCAGTGGCAGTATTTGCCAATTACTTATTCCTGATCCAAAGAGTTTGATCGTTCTCATGCTTGAAAATTCTTTTTTTAAACTTGCATGGTGCTCTTGCATAGTTGCGATCCAAACACCACTGTCCTCATCATCCTTATTTCGTAAGATCAAAACTATTTTTATTCCAACATAAATAGCAAATGCGCCAAACATAGATTTTACAACCGGTTCAAGTGAATATAGATTTTCAATCGCGAAACTAAATGGAACAGATTTTTTTTCTTTTGCCATGATGAAAGCGAATGTTTGAAGGCAAATTAAATTTTTAAAATTTTATTATTGTTCTCAAGTTCAATTGACGTTGTGTCAGATAATTTGGAACAGCATATTGTCTGTTAGTCACATCTTCAACCCAGATATAGGAAACGGTATTGTTGGTTCCTAATAAATTGAAAACTTCAAGACTGATCCAAAGGGATCTTACAAATCTGCCGGGGCTTTTCGGTTTAACTGTCCTGTTTTCTTTTAAAGCCTGATACGAAAATCCTATATCCACTCTTCTGTATGGAGGCATGCGCAAAACCTGCTGATAACGTTGTGAACCCGGAGGACCAAAAGGAACACCTGTTCCGAATAATAAATTCAGATGCATTTTTATGTCAGGTCGTTTTGGAATATTATCCTGAAAAAATAAACCAAAACTGACACGTTGGTCTGTTGGACGATAAATATATCCGGGCGTATTTCTTATACTATCTGTTTTAACATTGTTTGCAGTGTAGCCGGGTATAATTTTTTCTCCATCACTATTATAATAATCATAATAAAAATCGTCTTTAATGTCTTCTTGCGTTTGCATAACAGAAAGAGATGCCCATGATTCCAGTCCTTTTACAAATTCTCCATTTATTTTCAGATCAATACCTGTTGCATATCCTGTTGCATTATTTTTTGCTGAATAACGAATGCGCACATTATCTACTTCATAAGGAATTAAATTATCGAGGTATTTATAATACGCCTCAGCAATAAATTTAAATGGTCGTTTCCATGCTTTAAAATTATAATCACTCGTCAGTACAAAATGAATTGAAGTTTGTGCTTTTATATTTTTGTTGATGATTCCATCCGTACCTCTTAACTCTCTGTAAAAAGCAGGTTGATAATAATATCCGGAAGAAAATTTAAATAGAAAATCTCTTTTCCAATTTGGTTTTATTCCAAAAGTACCGCGCGGACCAATTAATGCCTGATTGTTGAAATCCCAGTAATTAGCACGTATTCCAAGTGTTGCAGAAATCGTAGAAGTGTCTTTTGTTAATTTTGTAATTGATCCCTGTACAAATCCTGACAAACGATTGGACGAAATATTTATTTTTTGCTTAACAACATCTTGCAACGTAATGTCTCCCGGATTTAATATTGGACCATAGTTCGTGGGCATTGAAAATCCGGCACTGTCCACATATTTCCATTCACTTAGTTTGTCTGTAATTTGTTCATTTGAATATTTTACTCCCCATAACAATTGTTTCTTTCCTTCTGTATAAGTTCCCTTGTGTTCGGCACTGAAAATATAAGCATCTAAATTCGTGCGTGCATGGTTAATGAATGTGCCAATACCTCGCTCTGCTACTACATCACCAAAGTTTGGTTTGCCGAAATCTGTTTCCAGTTCACCGATAAAATATTGTCCTTGAATATCAAAGGCTTCATTTTCTTTACTATGAAAAGCGGATCCGATAAATTTTAAATTTAATTTTTGTGCATTATCATTGTATATGGCTGATAAAGCACCCATCATGGTATTGAATTGATCTATTTCTTGTCCGTCAAAATAAATTTTCAAACGTAAGGCTTTATCCAGCGTTCCAAAATCTGTTTCTCTGTTTTGAGGGACGAACTGATATTTATTACTTGCATAATTACCTAAGAAATCTAATTCCCAGTTTGCCGTGATATCATAGGTAGTAAACATTTGAACGTCTGCAAAGAAAGGTTTGTAATCACCTTTCGAATCCGTTTTTCCTAAGAGATATTTATTTGTCTTATAACGTGCACCCATCAACCAAGTGAACCGGTAATTTTTTGAGGAGCCTTCCAAATGCAAATTACTTCCTAGTAAACTCCCTGAAACAGTACCTGCAAATTTTCTTGGTTTTCGATATTGAACATCAAGTACACTCGACATTTTATCTCCGTATTTAGCTTCAAATCCTCCAGCAGAAAATAATACGGACGAAACCAGGTCAGGATTTATAAAACTTAATCCTTCTTGCTGACCAGATCGCGTAAGGAAAGGACGGTAAACTTCTATTCCATTTACGTAAACCAAATTTTCATCAAAATTCCCGCCTCGAACAGAGTAGGATGAACTCAATTCGTTTCGGTTGGAAACTCCCGGAAGAGTGAATAAAATGGCATTAAAATCCTGGCTGGCAGTAGGGATGTGAGTTATGTTTATAGGATCAAGACGGGTAAGATCCTTAAAACGGTTTTCATCTGTTATTTCAACAATACCGATAGTTACTCCTCTGGAACTCATTTTTCTGCTGATGTCTGATCTTTCGCCAGCAGCTAAATTGATAGTGCGTTGAGCTTGATTAAAATTGATGTTGTTGAATACAATTATCACATTTACACCTGCTGGTATACTATAACTGAATTCTCCTTTCTGGTCGGTGAAAACGGGTGCTTGATTGGAGCCAAGGATTGAAATGCCTACATCTTCAATTGGTTGATTGTCGCTATCCATTATTTTTCCAAATACGGTTGCTGTATTTTGTGAAAATAAACAGGTAGATGTAAGAATAACGAAAGCAGAAAAAATAATTTTCAATAGGGGATGATTGTTATTATAAAAGAGTGGGGATTTCACAATAAAAATAAATTCCAGACAGTTTAATTTTTCTTTTTAAAATCACCATTTTTCCATGCCTTAATGAATTTCGCCCATGCGATTGGGTTTAATAGATTATTGGGTGGAAGTTGTCCTGCATAGTACAATTTACTTTGATATTGTTGCATGTTGTATTTGTAATTTAGGCTTGCATCCATTGCCATTCCTGTCATACGCTCTTTTGCATCTGCACGGGTCATGTTCCTGTCCGCTCTAACAATATCATCTTCCGGCAAGGATAAGGCTAAAAATGCTTTTTTAAACTGAGAGGGAGTTGGCCAGGGATATATTTCTGCCATTGGCAGATTCACGGTATCTGCTCTCAATACCTGGATCAAGGAATATTTATTGTCGGACAAAGTATCGGGAATTATGAAAAATGCTGAGTTAAAACCAATGGCAGAAAATTCAATGGTGTCGCCTTCCATTGCTACAAAGGAGTAGTAGCCAAAATAATCACTGACAGTCCCACGGTATCCATTTTGAACAATGATGCTTGTATAGGGGATCGGTTTTAAGCTATCCCCTTCAACTACCACACCTGAAAATTGCACCAAGTCGTGTTTACCATCTGTCCAAGCACTCTTTTTTTGCTGTGCGGATGAAAAGATCGGATGAAAAGTAATTAGTAAAAATAGTAGGGGAATTCGTTTCATTTCAATAGTTATTTATCAATACTCAAAAGTACGCAATTATTGTTCTATTTCAGTACATTTTCAAACAACGTAAAAAAATTACTTTTTATTGCAAATACTTTGGAACCTTTTTAGTCGTAGCTTGTTTGCTTTTAGGAGCTCCCATTGGAAAATACATATAGTGATATCTATCACTTCTGTTCTGTGAGGTTGATCATTTCATGAATTGTCATGTATATTTTTAGCTCCTGTTTTTGAGAATAGATAGCAAATGTTTTATGTGTAATGCCATGGCTATAAATTAAATAGCTGTTTGGCTTTACTAATAAATAAAATTATAAAATATGAAATATTTAACTGAAATGTAATATATTTGATATCAATGTTAAATTTTTGAAAATCATGAAAAAATTTTTACCCTTTGTTGCATTATTTTTTACTTCCTCGTTGTTTGCACAAATAACGATCGGTTCATCGGACATGCCAAATGCCGGAGATTCTGTATTGATCAGCATTACTAATTCTGTTGGAACGATTGACCCGGCACTTACTGGAGCAGGTTTTAGTTGGGATTATTCTACTTTGGTACCTAACCTTCAACGTTATGAAAAGTTCGATTCTCCATTGACTTTTCCAATGCCTTTCAATTTATTGTTTAATATTTTCAATACTTCTTATGGGAATGAGAACAATGTATTAACAAGTTTGCCGATTCCCGGAGTAACGTTAGATATGGCTTATGATTTCTTAAAAGAATCCTCAACTAAATTTTCTCAAATTGGTGCAGGATATACTATAAATGGAGCACCATTGCCATTTTTGTATACTTCAAATGATGTGATTTACCATTTCCCTATTAACTATTTGAATACTGATTCTTGTGATTATAAATTCGGTTTGCCAATTCCTTCTATTGGGTATTACGGACAAAAAGGACATCGTGTGAATGAGGTTGACGGATGGGGAACAGTAATTACGCCTTTTGGTACATTTAACGCCTTGCGTATTAAATCAACTATCGCTTCTACAGATACTATAGAACTTGATCTTGTTGGTTTTGGAACTAACATTACACGCCCATTGCGTTATGAATACAAATGGTTGGCAACTGCAAAACAGATTCCTGTATTGAATATCATGGCTTCTGTTGTTGGTGGTGTCCCGGTTGTAAACAATGTTGAATATATTGATAGCCTTATTTCTACTGTTCCTCATTTAGGAATTGCAGAGCATACTTCATCGGGTTTTAATTCCTCGGCTTTCCCAAATCCTTGTGTTGAAAATATTCAGGTAAATTATTTTCTGTCGGAAAAAAGTACAATAAAAATTAGTTTCACCGATGTGTTGGGTAAGACTGTCGCAAATGTTTTAAATGAAAATCAAGCGGGCGGAAGTTATCAAAAAGGTATCAATATTTCTGATCTTGGATTATCAAAAGGCGTTTACTTTTTGATCCTCCAAACCGATAGAAATAAAGAAGTTCATAAGATCGTTGTAGGGAAATAAATTTTTCATTCAACAGTAAAAAGCCTCGACCGATTTATCGGTCGAGGCTTTTTTTATCAGTTTAATTTATTTTAATCTTTCTTGATTAGTGCAAACCTGTTTTTTATTTTTAAGAAAAATGACTCGTAATACGTATAACTTAATTCTGATATAAGCAGTGTCGAGAAAAATGAAGTGAATGCTGCAAATAAAAAAGTGTATTTACTCATCCCAACCACATTTACTCCCATCCTGTGGAAAATAAATAATACACAGAAAAAAGAAAGCATGTGGTAACAGTACATTCCATAAGTATATTTCCCAAAAGAAGAAATGATTCGCCAATTACTTATTTTATAAAAAGAATGTTTCGCATAGTTCTGTTCAAGGATGATGAATGCAAACAATGAAGAAAATATCACCGGAGTGATAGAAGCTACATGGTCGTAATAGTAACCGAACTCCCAGACATAAAACCGTAGAGGAACGAGAATAAAAAGGAGGCAATAAACGAGTATAATGGCGTATTTTGGAATGTTTGCGATCCAATCGGTGAAGCTTTTCTGACATGCCAAATAAGCTATCAATGCTCCTGTTGCCAGATCTGAAACGGAAGATAGTGAATGGTATTTTATCAATAGGCCAACACCTTTTGCTCCGAAAAATCTATATGCGATCGATCCTAAAATAATGATTACGAAGGTTTTCAACAGATATTTTCTTGGAACAAATGCAATGATCAATGGCCAGAATAAATAAAATTGTTCTTCAACAGAAACAGACCATAATACTCCGATCAAAACATTGCTGATTCCATTATAGATATAATCGAAATTTCCGGTGAATGTAAGATAGAACCAAGGGTTTAATTCGGATGTGTCAACTCCTATCGGAAACCACTTAGGGATGATATTAATGAACATTGGGAAAATAACAAGACATAAAAAAACGATCAGAAAATATAATGGCCAAATGCGTAAAACACGCCTCATGTAAAAGTTTTTAATATTAATCCTTCCGCTGAGATCTTTTTCTTTAAGTAATAAATAGGTGATCAGAAAACCACTGAGTACAAAGAAAAAACTAACGCCAAGGTCTCCATTCCACAGGAAGTGCGATCTGAAATAGGCGAATTTCTCCGAATGATTATTATATCCTAAACAGCCTGAAGCGTGATTTATAAAAACAACGAAAAAAGCAAAAAAGCGCAAGCCTTCAAGATTTGGAAAAAATACTTTATTCGAATCGAGCATTATTTTATAATCAGAGTGCAATTTATATATTTTTCTGTTTGGATTTATGTTGTTTTTTAATCTTTGTGCGTTTCTATATTAATTGTAAATTTGCCACCTAAAATCAAATTAATAAAATGTCAAGATTCCATTCATTAAAAGTTGTTGATGTAAACCGTGAAACTGCCGATGCTGTTTCTGTTGCTTTTGAGGTGCCCGCTGATATAAAGCAGGGATTTACTTATAAGCAAGGACAGTACCTTACACTTAAGTTCACTATTAATGATGAAGAACTACGACGGTCGTATTCGATCTGCAGCAGTCCTTTGGATGAAAATGAATTGCGTGTTGCTGTTAAAAAAGTTAAGGATGGTCGCGTTTCAGGTTATATCAATGATAATCTTAAAGTTGGTGATGTTGTTGAAGTTATGAATCCAATGGGTAATTTCTATTCTGAGATGAATCCTTCAAATAAAAAGAATTACATTCTTTTTGGTGGAGGAAGCGGAATAACTCCCTTATTCTCCATATTAAAAACCGTTCTGAAGTCGGAGCCGGATAGTAAAGTGACATTGTTTTACGGAAATAATGATGAATTGTCTGTCATTTTTAATAAACAAATTGAATTGCTTGCTTTATCAAATGCTGATCGGCTAAATGTTGTTCATGTTTTAAATACGCCTCCTGTTGGTCATCCTGAATTATTAAAAGGAATGATGACCAAAGAAAAAAACATTGAACTGGTAAAAAATTATGTGGACCTGAATGCTGATAATGTTTATTTTATTTGCGGTCCAGGGCCGATGATGGAAAGTGTTGTTGCTGCCTTGAATGAATTAAAAATTAATGAATCACAAATTCATGTTGAATATTTTTCTGCACCTGTAAATGCCGAGGAGGTAAAACCTTCTGCTGATGCAGCTAGTGGAGCTTCTGCAACGATCATTATTGATGGCGATTCTCATGCCGTTGTTTTGGGCGAGAATGAAACAATTCTTGAAGCTGCACTTCGTATCGGACTTGATGCTCCTTATGCTTGTCAGGGCGGATCCTGCTGTACCTGTCGTGCTTTGTTGCAAGATGGTAAAGTACAGATGGCAGTTAACTATGCCTTATCCGCTTCAGAGGTAAAACAAGGATTTATCTTAACCTGTCAGAGCCGCCCTACCACAGCAAGTATAGTGGTGAACTATGATAAGGGATTATAGAATTTAACCTCATTTTTATCCGCTTAGAACACTTAGCGGAACAGAAGACGCAAATTTATTTCTACAATTTTATTACGGAGTATTTCCCCCTTTGAAGGGGGCAGGGGGATGAATTCAGTCGAAGCAGAAAATTATTATCGCTTCAAATTTATTTCTGCAATTTTATTACGGTGTATTTCCCCCTTTGAAGGGGGCAGGGGGATGAATTCAGTCAAAGCAGAAAATTATTTATTCTATACAGATCTTTCCACTCTTCAGTAATTTCATCTCTTTCGTAATTCTATAGTAGTAGATTCCTTTTGCCTGTTCTGAAATATCAACGGTCTGCAAACCATTATTTGTAATTGTTTCGTAGATCAATTTTCCGGTGATATCAAATACTTCAATTTTATTTCCGTTCTCTAAACCACTAAAATTAAATTGTCCTGTGGATGGATTTGGAAAAATATTTATTTGAGCAGTGCTGTATTTCGTAATAGAAGAAGGTAATAAATTGGATAGATTGATATTATCAATATAAAGGGCTTGTCCATAATGTCCTCTGTTTTGAAATGCAAATAAGATATTATTCTGTCCGGCATAAGCCGTCAGGTCTACAGTATCTTTTACCCATTCGGATGCTACCGGATCAAATAGCGTAGATGAATTGTCGGGTGCAGTTGCCAGATCAATATATCCTTTTGTGTATAGAAGATTGAAGGTGATACCACAATCGGGAGAAGCCAATATTGCTAGCGTATCATAATACGAAGCGCTGTATCTTGCATATGCTCTGTCAAAAACTAAAATCGGATGAGTTGAGGATGTAAAATCATACTGAGGAGTTCTTAATTCATCGCGCTCTCCATTTGCATCGTAAGTATAATTATCAAAAAATACAGATTCTGTGCTTGTGCCAAAACCTCCTGTGGTTGTGGAATGCTGCCATACAACTGAATTGCCTCCGTCATCATAATTTGTCCAGTTTAAAGGAGCAACAGAAGAAGCAAATCCTTCTGAAAAGGGAAGCGACTGAGTTGTGCTGACAGAAATATACAAGGGTTCAGTTAATGAATTTGTACCAAAAGTATTGGTAACAGATAGTGTGACATTATATGTTCCTGCTGTTGGATAAGTAACTGTTGGATTCTGTAATGTGGATGAAGAAGGCGTTCCTCCGGGGAAAGTCCAAGCCCATGCAGTTGGAGAGCCTATGCTCACATCTGAAAAATTGACAATTTGTCCCGGACAAATAGTTGTTTTATCTGCAACAAATCCCGGTGCCGGTGGTAAACTTGTATTGAGTGGTAATTCCCATACACCTCGTCCATAATATGCAACACGGATCAAACTCGCTGCTGTCCCGGGATTGTAGATCATGAAATCCTGAATGTCGGCAACCGTGGGTAAATTGTAGGAAACATTTGTCCATAAAGAACTGCCTGCTTCTTTAAAATAAACACCCTTTGCTGAACAAACATACATGCCTTCATTCGTATTGAACTCATCATGATAAATTTTTATGATATTAATTCCTGCAGGAATATTTGAAGTCACATTGGTCCATGTTGCACCTTTATCGGGAGAACGATATACTTTGCTTCCGCAAGAAAGGTAAACAACATTGGGATTGTTTTTTATTCCTGCTATGCTTGCAGCAATTGCTGTGGAAGCCGGTGCAGTATACATAGTGAAAGTTGGGGATGCTGCCAACGCATTGTCGCTCCGGTATATTTTATTTGAAGCAGAAACAACATACAGCATTGTAGAATCTGCCGGAGAAGAATTTATTGCCATTACTTGTTGATTGAATGTGCTTATCTGCGTCCATGTTGGCGCAGTATTATTTAAGGTACTTGTTCTCCAGATGTTTTGTTCTCCTGCAAATCCTGTGGTAGTAATATTTTTTCTAAACTCTAATACAATATTATTTGTTGCGGTAAATGGTAAATTATAACTTACTCCTCCTCCTGTAATAATTCTTCTTTCCCCATTTTCGTAATAATAAACTACATTGTTGGTTAAATAATCGAATGCTGAACGACTTCCCCAATCTCCACCTCTGTTTGTTTTCCATGCACCGGCGGTATAATATAATTCTCCGTTATCCTGCGTGCCGATACTTATCATATCATGTTTGATCGGACTTTGTGAAGCATGATATATTTCTGTTGCGGCAATACCATCAGACTTGGGCATCCAATTATCACCATTGTCATTACTCAACCAGACACCTCCATCATTCACGCTGAATAACTTATTTGTGTATGTAGGATGAAATTTTATGCCGTGCATATCTGTATGTAAATTTGCCCACCAGTCGGTCATTTGTGTCCATGAAATACCTCCGTCCGTGCTGCGCCAAACAGCGTGTGCAACAACAAATACAGTATTTGCATTCAAAGGATCTGCAGTCATGCTGAAATTATAATCACCTTGACCGCCACCAAGATCTAAAGCATCATACCCGACAAGTGTTTGTGTGGCACTGTTGTAGATCGTATTGAAAGTTAGTCCGCTATCTGTTGATTTTAAAATGGTTCCATTCGCTTTTACCATTCCTACATAAACAGTGCTTGGACTGGCAGCACTAACTGCTATCCGCATTCCTTGTCCGCTGCCACCACCTGGAATTGTAACGCCAGTTGTCGTTTGTGTCCATGTAGTTCCAAAATCTGAAGAGTGCCAGAATTCTGATGAGGTAACGGCATAAAGCATTGTTCCGCTTCCGGGTTTAAATTGCATATCTTTAAAATCGCCACCCGCTTTAACAACACTCCAATTTGCTCCTGCATTTATTGATTTATATATTCCATTATCCGTTGCAACCACAAGGATATTATTATTTGTTGGCGACATCAATATCTCCACCGGAAGTAGAGTGCCTAAGCCTGTTGTCGATTGAACCCATGTAGCTCCAGCATCGGTGCTTTTCCAAATTCCAAAACTGCCGCCATAATAATTATCATCACCGGTTCCTAAATAAATAATATTGTCATCGGTGTAATCGATGCACACAGAGGCGCATGGTGTTGCAGGTAAATTATCTGTTCCTGTTTTTGTCCAGGAATGCGCACTATCGGCACTGATCCATAAACCTCCAGATGCACTCACTGCATACATTTTCAAAGGATTGGTAGGATGGAATTTTAATTGGGAAACTCTTCCGATCCCATTGATCTGTCCTGATATATCGACCGGAAATAAATTCGGACCTGTTAGTTGCCAGGTGCTGCCCGGTTGAGCAAAACCAACAGTACAAAAAATAAAAAGTGTAAAAATGTCGGTAACTATTTTTTTAAAATTCATCAGAAAAGAGTGTTAGAAAAAATTAGAAAAGAGTATTATTGTTGACGTTGTTTTTGCCATATTTGTAACTGTTCATCTGCACTTAAGATCCTTCCATCCTCCTGCACATAGGGCTTTACTTTTAACTTCCAATGTTCAAATTTTTTAACATCCAAAGTGTATTTCCGCGTTTCTTCCGCTTCTTTTTCTTCTTTGCTCTTAAACCATTTGTTTAGGAATGTTTGCTTTTTTGTAACAGTATTTTCCTGACCCATAATTTCATTTTCTTCTGTCGGTTTTTTCCGAGTCGCCCAAAATTCATCATAAGCTTTTATTGCCTCAAAATAATTTGTAGCAGGATTATTCATCATTTCTATCCAATAGGGATACTTTGAATAGTTTAACGATTTGTTTTTTTGTTGAGCATTTGCATGATTGCCAATCAACAGAAAAACAGAAAGAATGATTATTAATGGGTGTCGAATATTTTTAATCATGATCGTAGGATTTATTTATGTGAATATAGAGAGGATTTTTTTTAATTGGAAACTCAATTCGCTTATTTTTTAGGTTTCGAGTGGGTATTTTTTAAAAAATCAATATTTAGTAGAGCTGGATCGGCTTATTTTTAACAACTCATCAGCCCAAAAAGGACATCATTTTATGAATATTTATTCCCAGTTTTGTAAAAACTGAATTAATACGTATTTTTATAGCTTATTTAGAATGATTATATTATGGAAGACGCAAAACAATTAGTGGCCTTTGAAGCAAAAATTGCTGCAGGTCAGAAAATAGAACCTAAGGATTGGATGCCGGAAGCGTATCGCAAACAATTGATACGTATGATGAGTCAGCATGCGCACTCCGAAATTGTTGGAATGTTGCCTGAAGGAAATTGGATCACGCGTGCTCCTAATCTACGGAGAAAAGCTATTTTGTTGGCAAAGGTGCAAGATGAAGGCGGACATGGTCTATATTTATATAGTGCTGCAGAAACACTAGGTGTTGATAGAACAGAATTATTATCTCAATTGCATACAGGCAAAGCTAAATATTCCAGCATCTTTAATTATCCTACACTTTCTTGGGCGGATATCGGAGCTATCGGATGGCTTGTTGATGGTGCTGCGATCATGAACCAAACAGTATTGGCGCGTGGTTCTTATGGACCCTATTCCCGTGCCATGGTTCGTATTTGCAAGGAAGAAAGCTTTCATAACCGACAAGGATATGAAATTATGATGACCTTGGCGCAAGGTACACCTGAACAAAAAGCAATGGCGCAAGATGCATTGAACCGCTGGTGGTGGCCTGCTGTGATGATGTTAGGACCGAGTGATGATAAATCTCCGAACAGCGATCAATTGATGCGCTGGAAAGTGAAGCTGGAAAGTAATGATGCTATTCGTGAGCGTTTTATTGATAGAACCGTTCCTCAAGCAGAATTTATCGGATTGAAAGTGCCTGATAAGGATATGAAATTTAATGAAAAAACAGGACACTATACGCATGGAGAAATTAATTGGGATGAATTTTTTGAAGTAATAAAAGGAAATGGGCCATGCAATGCAAAAAGATTAAAGGATAGAGTAGAGGCAGATAAAAAAGGAAGATGGGTGCGTGAGGCTGCAACAGCATACGCTGCAAAGCAAGCGAAAGAAAGAGAAATAGCATAAATGTATTTCACTGATTTGTTTCTATGCGATGGAATTAGAACCAGTATCAGAAACTAATATTTAACAATTTTAAATTAAAACAAAAAATAAACGACAGAAAAATGGAAGATACACAATGGCCGGTTTGGGAAGTATTTGTTCAAGGTAATCCTGGTATTCCGCATAAGCATGTTGGAAATGTTCATGCTCCTGATGCTGAAATGGCAATTCAAAATGCACGCGATGTATATACTCGCAGAAGCGAAGGTATTAGTATTTGGGTGGTTCCTTCAAATGCGATCTCAGCCTCAAGCCCGGAAGATCAAGGTGCATTTTTCGAACCTTCGAATGATAAACCTTATCGTCATCCTACTTTTTATAAAATTCCTGATGGAGTAAAATATCTATAAGTTTAAGATTGAAATTTCATTGTTTGAATTTCATTTTTTTACTTTTCAATTTTACAATATTTAATTTTTTATTATGAATATACAAGAAGCAAAATTTCAATATTTACTCCGTTTAGGTGATAGTAGTTTGATCATCGGTCACCGTTTATCCGAATGGTGCGGACATGGACCAATTTTAGAAGAGGACATTGCATTAATTAATATTGCATTGGATTTTGTTGGTAATGCAACATCTCTTTTAGCTTATGCCGGACAAACAGAAGGTAAAGGTCGCGATGAAGATGCCTTGGCATACTTGCGTGATGAACGCGAATTTCGTAATCTGTTGATCACTGAACAACCGAATGGTGATTTCGCAAGTACAATGGCACGTCAGTTTTTGTTCGACACCTATATGTTTTTTTTATATGAAGAATTAAAAAACAGTAAAGATGAGACCGTTGCTGCAATTGCAGTCAAGTCGCATAAAGAAATCACCTATCATCTGCGACATGCAACTGAATGGATGTTGCGATTAGGAGATGGAACAACTGAAAGTCATGAACGTTTACAAAGTGGATTGAATGATCTATGGATGTTCACTTCAGAAATGTTCGATATGGATGAGGTGGATGCCATGTTGATCAAAGAAGGATTTGCACCTGATCTGAATAAAGTAAAAACTGCCTGGGAAAAGCGTGTGAAAGAAGTAATTGCTGAAGCTACTTTACAAATACCAACATCAACGTTCAAACAAAAAGGAAGCAAAGAAGGAAAACATACCGAGTATTTGGGTTTTCTGTTGGCAGAAATGCAATATGTTCATAGAGAATATCCTGGAGCAAAGTGGTAGATAAGAATTACGAATCTATTTAGTTAAATAATATTTCGAAGCGTGTCCCCCTTTGAAGGGGGCAGGGGGATTTCATGATACAAGAATAGTAGGATGTAAAAATGTGCTCAAAGAAAATAGATTTCGACATCGCTCAGAATGAAATACAAAGTGCATTTTTTTGCTGAATTATTTTTAGAACAATTCCCGCTTTACAAAGGGAGCTAGGGGGATTTCATGATACAGACATATTCCAAAGAGCAAATTTTTAAACTTCTTTCCGAGATCCCCGATCCGGAAATTCCTGTAATAAATATTATCGAACTTGGGATTTTACAAGATGTGAAATTTGAGGATGATCTGTGTAAAGTGATTATTACTCCTACGTATACCGGTTGTCCTGCAATGCGGGTGATTGAGGATGACATCAGGATCAAACTCAAAGAAATAGGCATTGGAAATGTTAAAGTAGAATTGGTTTTTTCTCCTGCCTGGACAACTGATTGGATCTCTGACGAAGCAAAAGAAAAATTAAGAGCATATGGCATTGCTCCTCCCGATCATTCTTCATTTGATAAACAAGTTCTACTCGGAAAATCGCGTGAATTAATATGTCCTCAATGTGGTTCAACAAAAACTGAAATGATATCTCAATTTGGTTCCACTGCCTGCAAAGCCTTATACCGATGCCTTGATTGTAAAGAGCCTTTCGATTATTTTAAATGTTTATAATTGCTTATTGATCTTGTTCTTGTGGAGCATATTCCTTTCTTTTAGTAGCAAGAATATATTATGTTTATCTATAAATCAGTATATTTGATTTCGGAGCATGTACCCCTTTGGAGGGGGCAGGGGGAGGATTCTATTATTTTTTTATCTTTACATAAATACAAATAAATTATGACATTTATTAGATCCGAAATTGATGGAAGTGTGATGAAAATTATACTTGATCGCCCCGATAAATTTAATAGTTTTAATCGTGAGATGGCATTGCAGTTTCAAGATGCATTGGATAAGGCCGCTATTGATAAAATGGTTCGCGCGGTATTTATTACAGGTGCAGGCAAAGCTTTTTGTGCCGGACAAGATCTTTCGGAGGCGATGGATACCAGTGGACCCGGGATTGAAAGAATTGTCCGTGAGCATTACAATCCGATAATTCTTAAAATAAGAAATCTTGAAAAGCCTGTTGTTTGTGCTGTAAATGGTGTTGCTGCCGGAGCGGGTGCCAACATTGCACTATGTTGTGATATTGTGATCGCAGCTACGTCCGTCGCTTTTATTCAGGCATTCAGTAAGATCGGTTTGATCCCGGATAGTGGTGGTACATTTTTTCTTCCCCGCTTGATCGGTTTTGGAAAAGCTTCTGCATTAATGATGTTGGGAGATAAAATATCGGCCCATGAAGCAGAGAAAATGGGAATGATCTATAAAGTGAGTGAAGATAATGTTTTGCAAATTGAAGCCTTGGAAATTGCAAAAAGAGTTGCCGAACTTCCTACAAAAGGTCTTGGCTTAACAAAGAAATTGTTGAACACTTCAATGTCAAATAATTTGATAGACCAATTGACATATGAAGGAGACATGCAAGTTCATGCTGCTTCTACATACGACTATAATGAAGGCGTAAATGCATTTTTAGAAAAGAGAAAACCTGTTTTTAAAGGAGAATAGGTTAGTTGCTGGTTGTTAGTTTTTAGCTGTTGGGAAGTAAAAATAGTATATGAGTTATAAAGCATACAACGATTTAGATGTTTGGAAAGAAAGTCGGAAATTAGTGAAACATGTTTACGATTTAACAAAACAATTTCCAAAAGAAGAATTATAAGGATTGTCAAATCAAATAAGAAGATGCGTTGTCTCAATACCTTCAAATATTGCAGAAGGTTGTGGGCGTAATCAATCAAAAGATTCAATCCAGTTTTTTTACATTAGCAGAGGCTCATTATTTGAATTGGAAACGCAATTGTATTTAGCATTTGACCAAAATTATATTGATGAACCAACATTAAAATTGTCAATAGAGAACACGACAACCTGCAAAAAGTTGTTGAATGGATTTATTAATTATTATCAAACATTAAATTAGGAGATGTCTAACAACCAACAACTAACAACTAATAACCAAATAGGTATAGTAGGCTCCGGTGCGATGGGCGCCGGAATTGCTCAAGTAGCAGCAAGTGCCGGTCATAAAGTTGTTGTTTACGATAACAACCTACAAGCTTTGGATAAAGCAAAAATTGATCTTGCTAATACATTAAAAAAATTAGTTGAGAAACAAAAACTCACCGATGAAAAAGTAAGATCCATTATTGCTAACACTCAATTTGCAAATGATTTGAATGAATTTAAAAATTGCGGATTAGTTATTGAAGCAATAATCGAAAATATTGATGTGAAGCAAAAATTGTTTTCCGATTTGGAAACGATCGTTTCAGCTGATTGTATTTTAGCTACAAACACTTCTTCCTTATCGATTGCCTCCATTGCTTCTGCTTGTAAAAAAGCGGAACGTGTTATCGGAATTCATTTTTTTAACCCCGCACCAATAATGCCGCTTGTTGAAATTATTCCGGGTATCATGACGGATGCAAGTGTTACCGAAAATTCAAAAAAGATAATTGATAGCTGGGGTAAGGTTACCGTTCTTACAAAAGATACTCCCGGATTTATTGTGAATCGTGTCGCACGTTCATTTTATGGCGAATCAATCCGGATCTTTGAAGAAGGGATGGCAGATTTTGCAACCATTGACTGGGCTTTAAAAACATATGGAGGTTTTAAAATGGGACCTTTTGAATTGATGGACTTTATTGGAAACGACATTAATTTTAAAGTGACAGAGAGTGTGTGGACGCAGTTTTTCTTTGAGCCGAGATTAAAACCTTCACTGACTCAAAAACGTTTGTACGAAGCAAAATTATTTGGAAAGAAATCCGGTAGAGGATATTATAATTATGCTGATGGAATTGTATTGCCTCAGCCAAAACAAGATGAAGAATTAGGTAAATATATTTTCAATCGGGTTATTTGTATGTTGATCAATGAGGCAATTGATTCTTTGTATTTACAGTTGGCTTCAAAAGAAGATCTTGATCTTGCAATGACCAAAGGAGTGAATTATCCGAAAGGATTATTGAAATGGGCCGATGAAATAGGTATAAAAAATGTATATACTTCTTTGGATGTACTGTACGAATTATATAATGAGGATCGTTATCGCCCATCTATTCTTTTAAAGATGATGGTGAGAGATGATAAAAAGTTTTATTAAGATTGCCGTTTAACTGAAAAAGGGAGAGCCAATTCGGTTATGTAGATTTAAATTATGCAATGGAACTCAGTGAATATTTTCTATTACCAAAGCAGTTATACTTTATAATTAATGAGTAAAGAATCAGCAAATAAAATAATTGATAAGATGCTTACTGAAGATAAATTCAGTGAGTGGCTTGGTATTCAAAAAGTTTTGGTGGAGGAAGGACATTGCATTCTAAAAATGAAGATCCGTGAGGAGATGGTGAATGGCTTTGGTATCGCTCACGGTGGAATCGCTTTTTCTTTTGCGGATAGTGCACTTGCATTTTCATCCAATGCTTATGGAAGATTAAGCGTGGCATTGGAATGCTCGATCTCATTTGCAGTTGCCGTAAATGTGAATGATGAACTTATCTGTGAATCAAAAGAATTGAGTCTTACTAATAGAACAGGAACCTATCACATCGAGATCTCTAATCAGAAAAATGAGAAGGTCGCTTTTTTTAAAGGAACTGTTTATCGGACAAGTAAAGAATGGAATGTTAAATAAATAAAGATAATGATTCGGTAATTTTGAATTCAATAATTGTTCATTTACCGGGATAATATTTAAATAGTTTTAAGCACATAGATTCGTAAATTCGTAAAAATTAGTTATTCTTAGATTATGAAAAAAGCATTTATTATTGATGGAGTTCGGACTCCGATAGGAAATTTAGGAGGATCATTGTCAACTGTCCGTACAGATGATCTTGCTGCTCTCGTGATCAGAGAATTAATGAAACGTAATCCAACAATTGATGCAAAACAAATTGCAGATGTATTGTTAGGATGTGCTAATCAAGCGGGAGAAGATAACCGCAATATCGCGCGTCAGGCATTGTTATTGGCGGGTTTGCCTTTTCAGGTTCCCGGTGAAACAGTGAATCGTTTATGCGCCTCCGGATTATCCGCTTCTATGGCTGCTGCCCGAACAATCATGGTTGGCGAAGCAGAATTGATGATTGCAGGTGGTGTGGAGAATATGACCCGAGGACCATTAGTCATGTCGAAAGCAACTTCGGCATTTGGTCGTGATCAACAATTATTTGATTCATCATTTGGTTGGAGATTCATCAATCCGAAAATGAAAGAGATGTATGGTGTTGATGGAATGGGTGAAACAGCAGAAAATTTAGCTGATAGAGATAAGATCAGCAGAGAGGATCAGGATAAATTTGCAGTTTGGAGTCAGCAAAAAGCAACTGCTGCACAGGCGAAAGGTCGATTTGCAAAAGAAATTGTTGCGTTGGAGATACCTCAACGGAAAGGTGATCCGAAAATATTTGATAAAGATGAATTTATTCGTCCAGAAACAACGATGGAAGGATTATCTAAATTAAAAGGCGCTTTTAAAAAAGAAGGCGGTACAGTTACTGCAGGAAATGCTTCCGGATTAAATGATGGCGCAATAGCAATTTTATTGGCTTCTGAAGATGCTGTGAAAAAATACAACCTTGTTCCAAGGGCCAGAATTGTTTCAAGTGGAGTTGCAGGTGTTGAACCTCGGATCATGGGGATTGGTCCTGTTGAAGCAAGTCATATGGCATTAAAACGTGCCGGATTAACAATGAATGATATTGATATCATTGAATTGAATGAAGCTTTTGCAGCACAGTCCTTAGCTTGTACGCGTGCTTTCGGTTTGGCTGATAATGATTCTCGTATCAACCCGAATGGTGGAGCGATTGCACTCGGACATCCTTTGGGAATGAGCGGTGCAAGAATTTTGAATTCTGCTTCCATAGAATTGCAAGAACAAAATAAACGTTACGCACTTGTCACATTATGTATTGGAGTCGGACAAGGGTATGCAGTAATTATTGAGAGAGTTTAATAAATAAAAAAAGCATAGCGCCTTAGCGTCTTTGCGGTAAAAATATGGCAAACGTCTTCGAGTTCAACGGTTACAAGCCGATCATACATGAAAGTGCATTCATACATCCGAATGCAACAGTCACAGGAAATGTGATTATCGGTAAAAATGTTTACGTAGGTCCCGGCGCAGCAATTCGAGGCGATTGGGGACAAATAATTATTGAAGATGGATGTAATATTCAGGAGAATTGCACCATTCATATGTTTCCGGGAACAACGGTTTTATTAAAAGAAGCTGCTCACATTGGCCATGGTGCAATCATCCACGGGGGAACAATTGGAAAAAATGTTTTAGTAGGCATGAATGCTGTGATCATGGATGATGTTGTGGTTGGTGATAATTGTATTATTGGTGCTTTGTGTTTAGTTCCTGCAAATACTTTAATTCCTGAACGAAAAGTGTTTGTCGGGAATCCCGGTAAAGTTGTTAAGGACGTGAGTGAAGAAATGATTGCATGGAAAACACAAGGCACAAAATTATATCAGCAATTGCCTGCTGATTGTCGTTCAACATTAAAAGAATGTCAGCCCTTGCGGGAGATTGAAAAGGACCGACCAAAACAACAGGATATGTATAAAACTTGGAAAGAAACAAAAAAATAATATGAACTTACATTTACATTTTATATTGGTAAACTCCGAATTCAACGTGGGATTGGCTAACGATCTTTACGAAGGACAAGAATCAGAAGATAATATTAAACATTTGTGGGAAGATGAATTTCTAGTTTCGGAACCTGTGAAGGAATTCAAAATATTAAATAATGCAATTTATACTTTAGCAGGTTTATTTCCCGATGATAAACCTTTTAGCTTTGAAATATGGGACATGACAATTGTTGATTGCATTACAGAAAGTGGAAAGACAATGCAGTTCGCAGTTTCAAAAAAATTATTGAAAAAAACAGAAAAAATTGTTGAGGATTTAACAAACGATACTCATTTATACTTTTATTTGCGTGATGCTATTCCTATGGAAAACCCTTTGAATGGAGTTTATATCGTTAAAACAGATTTTCCGAAGGAACTAAAAAAATCACACGAATAGTGAAAATTAATTCTTTATTTTTTCTGCTTTTATCTTTTTTTATAAAGATAAACACGTCCTATTCTCAGATTCAAATTTCTGATACTGTCGCCATTAATTATTATAATAAGTACCAGGTGGTTGGAGATTCCAAAATAAAAAATGGTTCCTATGAGATGATCTATAAGGGTAAGACGTTAACTAAAGGAAATTATAAAAATGATAATAGGGATGGTGTTTGGGAGTTTATTGGAATGAATGATACATTGCAGCAGAGAGGTTCTTATTTGAATGGTTATAAGGAAGGTTTATGGGAGTCCTTTTATTCTGATGGCAAATTATCTTGCACTATGAATTACAAAAATGGTAAAAAGAATGGCATTGTTAAAGGTCTTTTTAAAAATGGAAATCCTTCATTTGAAACGAAGTATGTGAATGATAGTATACAAGGGCTATCAACTTATTATTATGAGAATGGAAAAATATCTGAAACACAAAATTATATTGGTGATACCTTAAATGGAATTTCAAAAAGATATTACGAAAATGGGAATCTTAAAGAACAAAAATTCAGGAGAGGTGCATTAAGGGACAGTTCTTATTTTTTTTATTACGAAGATGGTACCCTATGGGAAAATATTGTTTATAAAAAAGGTAGTCCATATAATGTAATTGCTTCAAATACCTCTGATGGCAAACCTGTTGATTGTTGTACATTGAAAGATGGGAATGGACAAATTCGTTTTTATGATAAGGATGGGAAGATTTCCGAGGAAATTAATTATAAAGATTCCCAAAAGAATGGATATGCCAAATATTCCAGAAAGGGTGCAGTTTACGAAGAAGGTAATTTTTTAAATGGGAAAAATGATGGTGTCTGGATTTATTATTATCCGACAGGTGAATTGAATTCAAAAATAAATTTTAAAAATGGTGAGAAGAATGGGGAAGGTGTTTATTATTATAAGGATGGAACAATTTCTCAAAAAGGACAATTTATTATTGGTGAAAAATCGGGAATGTGGATGGCTTATGATGAGAAAGGAGCAGTAGCATCAGAATTGAATTATAATTCAAACAAACTTGATGGTGATGCAAGATATTACGAGAAGGGGAAATTGGTTTGTTCGGGAAAACATAATAAAGGTGTGAGGATCTTTGTTTGGAAATTTTACAATGCCAATGGCAAAGAAACTTCTGTTTATGATTATGGTTATACTTTTGTTTCCAACAAGGACACTCCTCCTCAGCCACCGAGTGTTAATGATGTTGTCAAAGTTTCAGAATCTCCTTTGGCAATTGTTGATATTATGCCGGTTTTTCCAGGTGGCGAAAATATGATGATGGAATTTATTCAAAAGAATATTGTTTATCCACAGAAGGAAAAGGAATCTGCTATTCAAGGTATTGTATACGTATCATTTGTTGTTGATAATTTAGGAGAAATAAGTAATGTTAAAATACTTAGAGGTGTCCCAGGAGGTGCCGGTTGTGATCAGGAAGCAAAAAGGATCGTGGAGATCATGCCTCGTTGGACACCCGGAATGCAAAATGGAAGGCCGGTTCCAGTTTCATTTAACTTACCAATAAAATATAAACTAAGATAAAATGGGTAAATTAAATTTTCTTAAAACAGAATTTCCTAAATTGACAGTAAAACTTAATTCAGATGCAAAAGGAAATTGGGGTGTGTTGAATGCGCAACAAATGGTTGAGCATATGTCAGATTCGGTAAGTTATGCTACCGGAAAAAATAACCAACCCTTACATTCTTCAAAAGAAAATGTTGGTAAGTATAAGGAGTTTGCAATGAGTGATAAAGAATTCAAACCCAATACTAAGAACGCTTTAATGTCTGAAACGCCTATTCCAACTAAGAATTCAACAATGCAATTGGCTTTGCTGGAATATGAACAGCAAATAAATTCCTTTATAAATTATTTTGAAAATAATGAAGGTGCTACAATTACAAATCCTTTCTTTGGTGATCTGAATTTTGATGAGTGGATTCATTTATTATACAAACATGCCGTTCATCATTGCAAACAATTTGGATTGGTTTAATTACCATTTGTAACATACAGAATAATTAGGATGAACTTTTCTTATTCTTGAATTTTTTAATTTTGCCCTGTTTATTTTTTTTCTAAACCACAGTCCTGAACTTTTCTTTTTAATTTTTGCTCCTGAGCTTCCTGAACTCGCTGGCGAGAACTTCTTTGCTGAAATAAGATCTTTTTTTCCTTGATAAGATAAATTATCGTTGCCAACGTTATTTTCCTGATTTAGAATGTTCTCTTTTGGGTTGAACTTATTGTCCAACTGATCAGTGACATTTACATTCAAAGCAAATTGCTGTTTATTTCCATCTTGTGTTTGTTTATATGCATCATCTGCCAGCTTCTGATATTTATGACAAGGGCAATCCGGGTTGCGAGGATCATTCAACGCATATTGTTGATTTCCGGTGTTAGTTTGTGAATGAGCATTTTGAACTAATAAGAAAAATAAAATGAATAACCGCAGAGCTCCGGCAAAATCCTCCGGTAAAGATCTTAGATTGTTACCTTCTCTAAAATTCCTTTGTTCCTCTCTAAACTCTCTACAGCTGTTCATTTGTTTTTTGTATTAAACGATTTTTCTTTTCTTTTATTATTTCCTGTGATACAGAATTTTTCAATTCTGCTCGAAATGTCATTTCGAGCAGTGTCGGGAAATTAGAGCACCGTTTTTTTGATCGTTACTTTTTCTAAACCACTCCATGTTTTAAATTCATTGGTATAATACAAGTATGCGGACGATGCTGGTGCATCATATTCTCCGGGCATTTCTGCTTTAAGATCCAGATTGATCTCTTTCACAGATTTCGGACCTAAACCGCGATAATAAATTGCAATATTGTTACCTACAATTTCGTAGTAATCGAATATCTTTTTATCCTGCAATTCTTTTAACTGCCATGGTTGAACTGTGAATCCTGCGGGTATCCCAATGATTGCCATTGTGCTAGGAACTTCTTCATTCTTTTTGTTAGTGATTGTTGCTGTCATTCTTACCGTTTCTCCAACTGTTGCAGTTTTTGTTGCAAGTTTTGTTTTAAGGTCGATTGCACATGCTACATCACTTACAGGAAGAGTTGTATTCCATGTTGCAGAGACAGAATATGGTAAAGGTGTTTTTACTCCAATGTATTTTACTTTCACATCGTGTTTGCCTTCTCCTTTTACAAATTCTTCCATTCCATCAATTACGATTGACCCTTTTTCTCCAGCTTTGTAAGTTCTTTCAGCAACTTTTTTTCCGTCTACAAAAATGTCAACAGTTCCATCCTCATTAGTCTTTTTACTGAATTTTGCATATTCAGTCAATGCTTTCAACGCTAATATTGTCCCTTGTGTACTGCTGAATACCCCGGAACCACTTCTTGCACCAACTAAAAATTGAACTGCGCTTTGAAGAGCATTAGCGTTTTTGCCTTGTGTTTTTAAAATTGCAAGGATACTTAGGGATGTTGTTTCTATCGTTAATGATTGTCCTTGTGAGTAAGTGATTGAATGTGTTGTACCTGTCCAGCTGCCATTTTTATCCTGTTTGGATAAAAGTGCATTCATTGCTTCTTCGGCTTTTGAGGTTTCGTTTAATTTGAAAGAAGCATTTGCCATCATCGCCAGCATATATGGATCTTTTAATTCCATTGCTTTTTTATAGGATGTCTCAAATTCTTTTTTGATGTCCGTATAGCCAGCTTCAGCTAATGCATACACCGTGTATGCATTTAGAATATCATTGCTGATCCTTCCGAAATCATGGTATGCGTGACCTTCTCTTTGAAATCCTCCTTTACCGTCTTTGTGACTCATTAACCATTCAGAAGTGCGGTCTACCATTTTTTGATCTACATCTGCTCCTGCTTTTTTCATGTCTGCAAATTCCATGATGCCATAAGCAGTCAATCCTTCGTGTGCCGGTGAAGCACCAAACCATTCATAACCTTTGTCTTTCGTCTCAAATGTTGTTAATCGTTTGTAACCTCTGTTCAACAGATCGCTCGCATATGAAATTGTTTTTGAATCTTTGCTGTCTGTTGATTTTAAATAATCCAAAACCATCGCGTTCGGATATGCAGTACAGGATGTTTGTTCAAAACAACCATATGGTTCTGATAAAATCCCTTCGACACCTTTCATTAAGTCATTCACAACATTTGGATAAGCCGTAAAACTCATTTTTAATGATCCATTCACTACTTTGTTCATCTCAAATGAAAAGTCCTTTTCCATATCTTGTCCTGAGAAAGATGCATTTACTGGAAATCCTTTTGGTGCGATCTTTATTTTTTGAGTAAAAGCATCCCCTAATCCACATGCTCGGAAAGAAATTGTGAATTCGCCATAGCCAATTTTATCCAATACTTTATAATCCAGATAAATTGTTTTTGCTTTTCCAGGCATTATAATTTGTGCTGTTGGAATATCAACTATTGCTTGTAAGCCATCAGGAGAAATTATTGTTAATGCTCCACCCAATGGTTTATCTGTGTTATTTTTTAATGTTAAAGGGATCGAAACATTGTCCTCAGTTGCTACTTCAACCGGAATTTTTGTTGTCATTGCAAATGGTAATTGTGTGAAGAAGTTTTTTTCTGTTCTCCCAACTGTACCATCTGATGCAATGCCTTCGGCTGTTGTTCTGAAGGAGGTAATATCATCAGAAGCATAGAATTCCAAAGTTTTTGTTCCGGTTCTATCCACTTCCACATTAGGATTCCAATATATAGTATTCCTGAAATCTGTCCTTGTTTCAACATTTTCTTTTTGGTCATAAACCGGAGTGGCAAATTGTCTCGCACGGTAATAGGTCATGATGTTTTGTTGTTGCACTTCATTTTTTGCTAATTCTGCCATCCTGAATCTTCCGTCGCGTCTGTCTGCCGATTTTGAAGCAACATCTTCAATACCATCGTGGGCAATCTTTTTGTCAGCTTTAGAAACTTTTATATCGACATTCTTTTCTTCAATTCCAGCAAATGCTTGTTCTCCGTTTCCATTTTTTGCACTTTTTTGTTTGACATTGGCTATTTTCATTGGACGATTTTCCTGATTCATTTCTTCATCTTTCATGTTTGCTCCTGCTCCACCCATTGGTGCTTCAGCAGGCATCGCCGCCATTTCGTCCATTTCAACTCGTGATCTTGATGAACCTTGTAAGTTGTAATAATTTTTATAGTAATTGTTATCATACATATACATTACAATTCCCTGATCATAATTTTGTATGTATTGTGATTGTGGACCATATCCGGATGCTGAATAGGATAAAGTAACAGGATTACTCAGATCTAATTTATTGAAAATGAATTTTCCGTTTTCATCTGTTTCATATTCACCTCCATTATTGATCTTTATTTTTGCACTTGTAATTACTTTTCCTGTTGAGGCATCTATTACTGTACCCGCGATAATTGCTCGTTCTCCCGGAAAGGCTGCAGTAGCCATGTTGTCATCCATTAATTTTTCCCAAGTGAATCGTCTCCATCCAGCTGTTAGTAAAAGGTAATCCAACGCCTTATCTGCTTTTGGTTCTTTGTTTGAGAAATAAAATGCTGGTTCTTCTACTTTTTCTTTGATGTCTTGTTGTAAAAGTAATTGTGATAATATATTTCCTGATTTGTCATCAGCAAATGAAATTAATTGGTCATTTACTACTGACAATGAAAGATTTGCCGGCATTGGTATTCCGCGCTCATCTTTTACTGTGATAGTCATTTTTACTTTTTCTCTTGGAAGATATTTGTCTTTATCTGTTTCAATTGAAATATTTAACTGTTTGTCTTTGTTTACAAAAGCCAATCGTTCTGAACGTGGAACACCTTTGGAATCAAATAATGTTATTTGTGAAACACCAATTGGGAAATTCGAAGTAGGGAAAATAATTTTGTTGCTTCCTTTTTTTGCTGATATCTCGGTTGAATAATAAATTTTTCCTCTCACTTGAGCGATCAATGACAGATCTTCTGTCTCGGTCGTATTGACATTCACCGCAACTTCTCCGTTTTTCGAATTATCCACATTCATTACATAACCACGTGATAACGATTGAGGTAATGCAAATGTTTCTGCTATACCTTCCGGTTTCGTAATTTTTACTGTGTATTTTTCATTTCCCTGAGGTGTAAAATTGAATGAACCCATTCCCATGTGATAACTGCTGAATGAACTTACCTGATTGCCCTTTTCGTTTACTACTATACCTTCAATATCCGCAGGTTTATTAAATTCATTTAAGGCTCTGAATGCAACATTACTTTCCAATCCAGTAACAAGATCGCCTCCTTCAGGGAATAATGTAAATTGAATTTTATTTAATAGGATAGGAATGGAACGGGAGATGCTTTCTGTCAAACCATTGTATTCTATCATGACATTTAGCAGACCATCACTTGTTTTTAATTCTTTCGGAAGATCAAATTTTAAATATTTTATTCCGTTCTCATCTGTTTCATCCGCTTTCGCAATAAATTGCTGACCATTTAAATTACCTACAAATTTTATTTTGTAATTGCTGAGTGGTTTATTTTCATTTGTATTCAATTCGAGTTTTGCAACAACTTCATCACCTGCTCCAAATGCTTTTTTCTCGAAATCTAATTTCATTTTTAAATTTGGAAGTACAATATCTTGCACTTGTAATTCTTTTTCAAAGACGTTATTTTCTCCTTCGTTTTTCATCCAATTAGTATAAGCTCTTACTTTATAAAGCCCACCAAGTGCCTCGGCATCTAAAACAAAATCACCGGCAGCAACACCATTTTTTGCAATAATATTGATGGTTTTTTCAATTGTCCCCTTTGGGTTTAAGAATTCTACATGGACAATTTCGCTTTTTTGGGATGCTTTCATTGATTGCCCGTCTCTAACATAGGTCGTGAACCAGATATTGTCCCCCGGCTCATAAAAAGGCTTATCGAACTGAACATATAACCGGTCTTCCGGGAGTTTTTGTTGATAAGCGCTTAGTTTACTTTTTATGGAACGGATAAATTCGTTATCCATCGCTAACTGGTAGTAATTACTTGGAGTGATCCAAGCTACCATTGCCAACATTGCCAGGCTTATTCCTGCGATCGGCACAATTCTGTTTATTTTAAAATTTCTCATGGCTCTATGTTTTTGATTCATTTGCCATTAAGATGCAGGAGGAATTAATATTCCATAAAGGGAATGGAAATTTAGGATTTAGGGTTTAGGAGTGGAATGGATTTGTTTAGACTTTATAGGCGTTTCCAGTATAGAATTAATCCTGAATTTTAGCCTTCGAGGATCTCCAGATACAGATCTTCAACTTTTTTTCTTGCCCAAGGTGTAGCACGGAGAAATTTTAAGCTGGATTTGACACTAGGGTCTTTTTTGAAGCAGTTTATTTCGATGTGATAAGCTAAATTTTCCCAACCATAAAAGGCAATCAAATGATTCAGGATCATTTCTAAAGTTTTGCCATGCAGCGGATTATTTTGCTGTTCAGATCGCATGAAAATATTTAATTTCTTCTAAAGGTTCTGATCTTTGCATCTTTGCCTTTCAATTTTTCTTTTTGTGCAGGTCCGCCAAGATTTACTTTTTTATTTTTTTCCTTTTTCTCATGGAAAGCAGGTCCGGGTACATAAGTATCTTTCCCTTTTTTCTGTTTTATCCTGTCAACAATTTTTGGCATCTCATCATCAGTAAGCATTTTTGAAATAACGACATAGGATGGTAACGACTCGTAAGGAATGATCTTGTTCATTACGCGTTCAATTTCGACTTGATATTCTTGTTCCGCTTCTGTAATAAATGTGATGGCTGTTCCTATCTTGTTGGCACGGCCGGTCCTTCCGATCCTGTGGATATAATCTTCCGGCGTTTCTGGTGTGTCAAAATTTATTACATGGGTTACATCCGAAATATCAAGACCTCTGGCAAGAATATCTGTGGCGATCAATACTCGTTTTGTTCCTTCATGGAATTGTCTCAATGAATTGATACGGGCAGTTTGCGCTAAATTAGAATGGATAACAGCAACATCATCAGTGAATTTATTTTTCAGCTGATCAAACAAACTATCTGCTAATTTTTTTGTTGAAACAAACACCAATACCTTATTTAATTCAGCATCTGTGTTAAGCAAATGATCCAACAAATTTACTTTTGTATTAAAATTCGGAACATGATAACATAGCTGAATGATTTGCTCCAGAGGAGTTCCATGAGGTGCAACTTCGATCTTATGAGGTTCAAAAAAATATTTTGCAATCACTTGTTCAATTTCCTCATTCATTGTAGCTGAGAACATTAAATTTTGTCTCTTTGTTGGCAATGTCTCCAAAAAACTCAATAATTGTTGGCGAAAACCAAGACTAAGCATTTGGTCAACCTCGTCGATCACTAATTGCCTGATATCCTTTA